>NZ_RZOM01001099.1:0-2031 GCF_003999175.1 Mesorhizobium sp. M7A.F.Ca.ET.027.03.2.1
GTCACCACAACGTCGAGGATTATCAATATTTTCCGGTCTTCGCCAAGGCCGAGCCCCGTTTGAAGCACGGCTTCGAGATTCTCGATGCCGACCATCACACCATCCATGAAGGGCTGGAGCGTAATGCCGAGGCGGCCAATGCGTTCATCAAGACGCTTCAGGAGAGCGAAGACAGACAGCGCTTCGCCGCCGACGCCTATGCCGACGAAAACAGCCGGCTGATCGCCATGCTGACAAGGCATCTTGCCGACGAGGAAGACCTGATCATCCCGCTTATCCTCGATCGGGGGGATCAGGCGCTCGGCGTGGATTGACGATCAGCCCTCCCTGGCGCGTTCCTTGCTGGCGATGTGACGGGCGACGAGCCATGCCAGAACGGCCACGGTCAAGCCGATGCCAAGCCCGATCAGCAACCGTTCGTTATGCATCAACGCCTGGCCGATGACGTGCTCGGCGCCAAGTCCAAAGGCATAACCGATCGTGCCGAACAGTACCGCCCAGACCGCCGATGAAAGCGCGTTGAGGATGACGAAGCGCGGCGCGGCGATGTTGGAAAGCCCGGCTGCAATGCCGCCGACGAGGCGCATGCCGTAGATATAGCGGTTGGACAGCACGAAAATGTCGGGATGGGTGTTGAGCAGCCGAAAGGCGCGGCGGAAGCCGGGCCGTTTGCGCAATCTGACGACATAGGGATGGTCGGCGAAGCTTCGTCCGAGGATGAAGAAGAAAATATCGCCGACGAAGGCGCCGAGCGCGGCCGCAAGAACCGCGTGCCACAGGACGAAGACCTGCTGGTGGGCGAAGAAACCGCCAAGAATGGCGGCACTTTCGCCCTCCGCGACTCAGCCGATAAAGACCGCGAGCAGCCCGTATTGTTCGATGAAATGATGGATCGCGTCGGTCATGAAGCCGACTGCTGCGAAGACAGCCTTTCGTCGATCCGCTTGATCATTTCGGTCAGTTGCACGATCTCGTCGCGTATACCGAGGATCTGGCCGTGGCGCAGTTCATCCAGCTTTTCATGCAGCGCCATGATCTCGATCTCGGCTTTCAGGTTGACCTCGTAATCGTGGGCGGCGTCGATGCGGTCGCGTTCGGTCTGGCGGTTCTGCGCCATCATGATCACCGGCGCCTGCAAGGCGGCGACCATCGACAGAACGAGATTGAGGAAGATGAAGGGGTAGGGATCGAAGGCGTCACGCGACAGCAGCCAGACATTGGCTGATGTCCACAGGATCAGAAAGGCGATGAAGGTCAGGATGAAGGACCATGACCCACCGATGCGGGCGATCGTGTCGGCGAGCCGGTCGCCGAAGGTCTGGTGGAAGGCGACGGCCTTGTTGGTGTCGCGCGAGATGGTGGTGCGTTCGAGCGTCGATTGCAGCACCCGGCTTTCGAGATGGCTGAGGCCGTCCGGCCGCCGCTTGAGCCAGCGGTTCGCCAGGTCGTCGATCGTCTTGTTCATGGCCATCTCCAGGGTCTTTGGCTTGCCGTAAGAGGTAGAGGCTGCCGGCTCACACGGGAAGTGTTAGATTGATTCCAGTTGCCGAGGGACCAATGGCCGATTTCAAGAAAATTCGCGCACGCGCCGCAAAACGCAAGGGCGGCGAAGAGGAACTGACGTCGCTGCTGGGTCCGGCGCCTGACAATGCCGCCGTGGCTGACATCGCCGATGACCGCATTCTCTCTGTTATGGCCGAACGCGTCTTCGCCGCCGGTTTCGTCTGGCGCGTCATCGAGCAGAAATGGCCGGGCTTCGAGGAGGCGTTTCTGCGCTTCGAGCCGAAGCGGCTGTTGTTCCAGCCCGATGATTTCTGGCACGATCTGACGGCCGACCAGCGCATCGTGCGCAACCCGCAGAAGATCAGATCCGTGCGCGACAACGCCGCCTTCGTCGAGCGCGTGTCGAAGGAATATGGCGGCTTCGGCCAATTCCTTGCAAACTGGCCGGCGGACGACCAGGTCGGGCTGATGGCCTGGCTCGGCAAGCATGGCAGCCGGTTGGGCGGCAATACGGGCCAGTATTTCCTG
>NZ_RZOM01000109.1:0-9485 GCF_003999175.1 Mesorhizobium sp. M7A.F.Ca.ET.027.03.2.1
CGGCGGCTTTGCCGGGCTGCAAGAATTGCGCGACCTCAACAAGCCGGTGATCGCTTGCGTCAACGGCATGGCGGTCGGCGGCGGCTTCGAGCTGGCGCTGTCCTGCGACCTCATCTACGCCTCCGACCATTCCTCCTTCGCGCTCCCCGAAATCCGCGCCGGCACGCTGGCCGACGCGGCAACGATCAAACTGCCGAAGCGCATCCCCTACCATGTCGCCATGGACCTTCTGCTGACCGGCCGCTGGATGGATGTGGCCGAGGCGCATCGCTGGGGCCTGGTCAACGAAGTGCTGCCCAAGGAGAAGCTCGAGGACCGTGTCTGGGAGATCGCCCGGCTGCTCGCAGGCGGCCCGCCGCTGGTCTTTGCAGCGATCAAGGAGACCGCGCGTGTGGCCGAGGCGCTGACCTTCCAGGACGCCATGAACAAGGTGACGCGGCGCCAGCTGCCGACGGTCGATGCCCTCTACGGCTCCGAAGACGGCATGGAAGGTTTTCGCGCTTTTGCGGAGAAGCGTGAGCCGGTGTGGAAGGGGAAGTAGTGGATACCGCCGGAACGATGGCGCTTACCCCCCTCTGGCCTGCCGGCCATCTCCCCCTCAAGGGGGGAGATTGGCAGCTTCGATCTCTGCACTCTTCTTGCGACGCAGAAGGTTGGCGAAAGCCTTCGCAACATCCAATCTCCCCCCTTGAGGGGGAGATGTCCGGCAGGACAGAGGGGGGCGCCCTGGCTCAGCCTTGGGCGCCTTTCCAGCACCCATGACCGATTACAAAACCCTCATCGACGCCGAGACCTGGGCGTTCATAGAGCGGACCAATTCCTACTATCCGCCCGACACGATCGACTACACGATCGCGCAGCAGCGCGGGATCTATGACCGCATGTGCCGCGAATTCTTTGCCGGCTATCCCGAAGGCGTGGCGGTCGAAACCTCAGCCATTGCGACGCCCACGCACGACATCCCGATCCGCACCTACCGAAGCACACACAAAGCTGCGGTGACGGTGCTCTATGTCCATGGCGGCGGCTTCATCCTCGGTGGGCTGGACAGCCACGACGATGTCTGCGCCGAGCTCTGTGCCCGCACCGGCTATGAGGTGGTCTCGGTCGATTATCGGCTGGCGCCGGAGCATCTGCATCCGGCGGCCTTCGACGATGCGATGAGCGCCTTCGAATGGGCCGCCGCCAATCGCGATCATCCTATCGTGCTGTGCGGCGACAGCGCCGGCGGCAATCTCTGCGCCGCCGTCAGTCACGCCACGCGTGACCGTTCGAAAAGGCCGGTTGGCCAGGTGCTGATCTATCCCGGCCTCGGCGGAGACCGCGCGAAAGGCTCCTATGTCAAGCACGCCGAAGCGCCGATGCTGACCGTGCGCGATCTCGAATTCTACAAGCACATCCGCACCGACGGCGTGGATAGGACCGGGGACATCACGCTGTCGCCGCTCGCCGACACCGACTTCTCCAACCTGCCGCCGACAGTACTGATCACCGCCGAGTGCGACCCGCTGTCGTCGGATGGCGAGAGCTATCACGACCTGGTCGTGGCGGCGGGCGGACGCGCAACCTGGTTCGAGGAAACGGGGCTGGTGCATGGTTATCTCCGAGGCCGGCACACGGTCGGCCGCGCCCGCGCAAGCTTCACCCGGACCGTCGATGCGGTGACCGCGCTTGGACAGGGCGATTGGCGCTGGTGATCGCGGCTGGACTCTGAGGACCGACCGGCCCCGGCTCATCCCACCGAAGCGGCCGCCGCACGGCCGGCGCTGCGGCCGGAAAAGATGCAGCCGCCGAGGAAGGTGCCCTCAAGCGCCGCATAACCATGCACACCGCCGCCGCCAAAACCGGCGGCTTCGCCGACGGCGTAGAGTCCCGCAACCGGCTGGCCATCGGCACCCAGCACGCGGCTGTCGAGATCGGTCTGCAGGCCGCCCAGCGTCTTGCGGGTCAGGATGTTGAGGCGCACCGCTATCAGCGGGCCGTTTGCCGGATCGAGCATCTTGTGCGGCTTGGCCGTGCGGATCAGCCGGTCGCCGAGATAGGCGCGCGCCCCGCGCAGAGCGGTGATTTGCATGTCCTTGGAGAACGGGTTGTTGAGCTGCCGGTCGCGGGCGCGCATTTCGCGCTCGACCTGGGCTACCTCAAGAAGCGGCTCGCCGCCGGCAAGCGCGTTCATGCGCGCGACCAGCGTCGGCAAGTCGGCCTCGACGATGAAATCCTCGCCCTTCTCCATGAACGCCTTGACCGGACCCGGAATGCCCGATGTGGCGCGGCCGAGCACCTGGCGCCAACTCTTGCCGGTCAAATCGGGGTTCTGCTCGGAGCCCGACAGCGCGAACTCCTTCTGGATGATCTTTTTGGTCAGGATGAACCAGGAATAATCGAAGCCGGTGCTCATGATGTGGGAGAGCGTGCCCAGCGTGTCGAAACCGGGATAGAGCGGCACCGGCAGGCGCTTGCCGCGCGCATCGAGCCACAGCGATGACGGGCCGGGCAGGATGCGGATCGCATGATCGGTCCAGACCGGGGCCCAATTCTTGATGCCCTCGACATAGTGCCACATGCGGTCACGGTTGATGATCGAACCGCCGGCCCGTTCCGTGATCGCCAGCATGCGGCCGTCGACATGATCGGGCACGCCGGTGATCATGCGCTTCGGTGCGGCGCCCAGCCGTTTGGGCCAATTCTCCCGCACCAGTTGATGGTTGGCGCCGATGCCGCCGGAGGCGACGATCACCGCTTGCGCGTGAAGCTCGAAATCGCCTGATATTTCGCGCGAACTCTTGTGGCCGCGCTCGACAGCGCTGGGCTGCAGGATGTCGCCACGCACACCGGTCACAACAGCACCCGTCCGCGTCAGTTCATTGACGCGGTGGCGGAATTTGAAACTGATCAATCCGCGCTTTTGGGCCTCGCGCACGCGCTGGGCGAACGGTTCGAGCACACCGGGGCCGGTGCCCCAGGTAATGTGAAAGCGCGGCACCGAATTGCCGTGGCCGATTGCATTGCCGCCGCCCCGCTCGGCCCAGCCGACCACAGGAAAGAATTTCAGGCCGCGCTGCATCAGCCAGGAGCGTTTCTCGCCGGCGGCGAAGCCGACATAGGCTTCCGCCCATTTGCGCGGCCAGAAATCCTCCGGCCGATCGAAAGCCGCGGTGCCCAGCCAGTCTTCCAACGCCAGGTCATGCGAATCGCGGATGCGCATGCGCCGCTGCTCGGGCGAATTGACGAGGAAAAGGCCGCCGAACGACCAGAACGCCTGACCGCCCAGCGACTGCTCCGGCTCCTGGTCGACAATGATGATTTTCTTGCCGGCCTCGGCAAGCTCGGCGGCGGCAACCAGCCCTGCAAGACCGGCGCCGACAATGATCACGTCCGCATCGTCAGCCATCTTTCCTCCCAGAATTAGCCGGCTACTTCAATGCAAGGGGTCAGACTGTCTCCCAGCCTTCTTTGCCGCCGGCGCGGAAGATGGCATCGATGACTTTCTGGTTGAGCACGGATTCCTCCAGCGTGAAGACGCGCTCCTTGCCGCCCTGTGCCGCACGCGCGAAGGTCTCGACCTCCAGCCGGTATTGCTGCGTGCCGGGAAAGCGGAACACTTGCGCCTCGGTGTGGTTCTGGTTGTGCAGTTCGACGCGGTGGTGGTCGTAAAGCCCGGCATTGAAAGGCGAGAACAGCTCGATGAAACCCTTCTCGCCGTGGAACACCATCACCTGGCGCGCCGCCATCTGCGTCGACAGATAGAAGGACAGCTCGAAGTCGCCGAAATCGGCGCGGATCGAGGAGTAGATGTCGGTGCCGAATGTCTTGTCGCGCTCGATCGTCGCCTGCACGCGCAGCGGCTCTTTGCCGGTCGAAAAGCGCGTCGACACGGTCGGGTAGACGCCGATGTCGGGCAGCGCACCACCGCCGAGATCGAGCTGGTTGCGCATGTTGCTGGGGTCGACATTGTAGTAGGAGAAGGCACCCTGCACATGGCGCAGCCGGCCGATGGCGCCGCTGGCGATGAGGTCGCGTACCTTGATCCATTGCGGGTGGTAGATGACCATGAAGGCCTCGCAGACCAGCACCTTTTTCTGGTCGCGCAGCTCGATCAGCGGGGCAATGTCCTTGGCGTCGAGCGCCAGCGGCTTTTCGACCAGCACATGCTTGCCGGCTTCGATGGCCTTGGCCGCCCATTCGACATGCTGCGAGGTCGGCAACGGGATGTAGACGCCATCGACCTCGTCGGAGGCAAGCAGTTCCTCATAGGAGCCGAAGGCATGGCGCGCGCCGAAGCGCTCGGCCAGCGCCTTGGCCTTCGACAGGTCACGGCTGGCGATCGCCGACAGCACGCCGTTCTCCGCCTCGACCATCGCCGGCAACAAATGCTCGCGGCCGATCTTGGCCGTCGACAACACACCCCATCGGAACATCAGGCTTCTCCATCACAATTACAGGCAACGAGGTTTGCCCGAAATCGCCGGAAAAGCCAATGACGAGGGTCAGCCCCTTTTGCCGGTCAGCGTCATGTCGAAGTCGACGATGTTGGAATAGATTGGCGTGCCGACATCCATGTCGTAGCGCGACCTCAGCACCTTGCCGGTGACATGGAATTTGATCGTCCCGGCCTTGAGACCGCCAAGCTCGGCCGTGAACTTTTCCGGAAACGTCTTGCCGCGCGCCGTCAGCCGGCCGCTGACGAGGGCGGTGGTGTCGCTGGTTCGGGTCACGCTGGTAGAGCGGAACTGGATCTCCGGGTTGTTGGCGGCATCGAACACCGCGTCGGAGCGCAGGAAGGCATCGATACGGCCCTGGCCGGTGCCAACACTTTCGGGAAAGATGGTGAAATTGACCTGCGAGTGCCCGACATCGCTGTTGTCGATGCGGATCGAGCCCTTGAAGCGGGCGAAGGCGCCATTCAGACCGCCGCCGCCGACCTTGCCGATGGAGAAGCGGATGCTGGAGTTGGCCGGGCTGATCGAATAGCTGCCGGCGGCGTCGCCAAGCGCGACGGCCGCTGAAACAGGCATGGCGAGGCAAGCGGCGACCGCCGCAAATCCGAGAATGCGCGTGTACATGGGGATGTTCCTTGTTGGAGGCAGCGCATTCCTGCGCCCTCACTCCATGAACGAATGAACCGCTCGCTCTATTCCGGATCTGACGAAGGCGTGATCATGCGCATGAGCACGCCATCCCTGAGCTGGAAGTGATGCCGCAGTGCCGCCGCAACGTGGAGAGCCACAAGCGCCATGCCGGCATAGGCAAGATACCAATGCGCCGCCGCCCAGAAGCTTTCGGCACCATCCGATTCGGCCAGCGGCAGGTTCGGCATGACGAACAGGTTGAACGGCAGGCTGGGTATCTCCAGCATCGAGACCGACACGAGCGCCCAGCCGGACAAGGGCAAGGCAAGCTGAAACGCGTAGAGCGCAAAATGGGCCAACGGTGCCGCCCGACGTTCCAAAGTCCCGACCGAGCCCGGCAGCGCCGGCGTTGTATTGCCGCAGCGCCAGACGATGCGCAGGATGATCAGGCCGAGCAGCAGGAAGCCGAAGGATTTGTGCAGCTGGATCAGTTCGAAGGCGGTGCGCTGGCTGGTCACCCGCACCATGACGAAGCCGAGTCCGAACTGGCCGATGAAGATCAGCGCAATCAGCCAGTGAAGAATGATCGCGCCCCAGCCATAGCGGGTGGTGCTGTTGGTGATCGATGTTTGCATCGTTGGTGAACGACCGCGATGCCGGTTTTCTTCCACCAGGGGAGGGGCGAGCCCGCTCTATCCACTCACCTTGAAGAAATCGACAAACGCCCTGAGCGCTGGCCGCATCTGACGGCGGCTCGGATAATAGACAAAGAAGCCGTCGAAGGGCGGGCACCAGTCCTCCAGCACGCGGATCAGCCTGCCGTCGGCGAGCGGGGCGCGGACATAGTCCTCAAAGACGAAGGCGAGCCCGGCGCCGTCGACCGCCGCCTGGGCGATCAGATGGTCCTCGTCGAGGATCAGCGGTCCCTCCACCGCCATCTCGATGGCCTCGCGGCCTTTCTCGAATTCCCAGCGGTAGAGGATGCCGCTGGAGAAGCGGAAGCGGATGCAGCGGTGGCCGGCCAGGTCGCGCGGGTGGCGCGGCTTGGGGTTGACCTCGAAATAGACCGGGGCGCCGACCACCGCGCCGCGAAGGTCCGGCCCGATGCGCACCGCGATCATGTCGCGCTGCAGGCTCTCGCCAAGCCGGACGCCAGCATCGAAGCCGCCTTCCACCACGTCGGTGAAGCGGTCCTCGATGACGATCTCCAGCACGATGTCGGGATAGGCCGACGCAAAGGCGCCCAGCCGTGGCGTCAGCGCCAAATGCGCTGCCGTGCGCGGCACGGTCAGGCGCAGATTGCCGGCCGGCCGGTCGCGCGTCTCGATTGCCGTCTCCAGCGCCAGGTCGATCTCCGACAGCGCCGGCCGCAACCGCTCCAGCAACTGCGCACCTTCTTCGGTCGGCGCGACACTGCGTGTGCTGCGCGCCAGCAGCCGAACGCCAAGCCGCGCCTCCAGGCTGGATACCGCGTGGCTGACAGCCGAAGGCGCGATGGCCAATTCCCTGGCGGCGCCCCGAAAGCTGCCGCATTGAGCGACAGTTGCCAGCACGGCCAATTGGGAAAGATGCGCGCGATTCATTGATCTATCTTTTAGTACAGCCCGTGCGGATGAAAGCCGATTATCGAACACAAGGCAAGGCGCTATTTCTCCAACATCGCAACAAGGAGACGCGTTATGCAAACCCGCAAGCTAGGAACTGAATTGAACGTCTACCCCGTCGGCCTCGGCTGCATGGGCATGAGCTTCGCCTATGGCGGCCAAGCGGAAGCCGATGCGATCGCCACGCTGCATCGCGCCGTCGATATCGGCGTCAACTTCTTCGACACGGCGGAGGTCTATGGCCCCTTCGAGAACGAGATCCTGCTCGGCAAGGCGCTGAAGCCGGTGCGCGACAAGGTGACGATCGCGACAAAATTCGGCTTCCGGATTCTGGAGGAAGGTACAGGCCTCGACCGCATGGCTGGCGTCGACAGCCGCCCCGAGCACGTCAAAGCGGTCGCCGAGGCCTCGCTGAAGCGGCTGGGCACCGATGTGATCGACCTCTACTACCAGCACCGTGTCGACCCCAACGTGCCGATCGAGGATACGGTCGGCGCCATGGCCGAACTGGTGCGCGAGGGCAAGGTGCGCGCGCTTGGCCTGTCCGAGGCGAGTGCCGCGACCATTCGCCGGGCCCATGCCGTGCATCCGATATCGGCCGTGCAGAGCGAATATTCGCTGTGGAGCCGCGACCCGGAAGACGAGGTGTTCGCCGTCTGCCGCGAGCTCGGCATCGGCTTCGTTCCCTATAGCCCGCTCGGCCGTGGGCTGCTGACCGGCACGATCGCCAAGCCCGAGGCCTTGAGCGACGGCGACTGGCGCCGGACCTTGCCGCGCTTCCAGGCCGAGGCGATGGAAGCCAACGCCGCTGTCATCGCCACCTTGGAAAAGCTGGCTGTTAAAAAGGGCGTGACCTCGGCACAGCTGGCGCTGGCCTGGGTGCTGCACCAGGGCGATTTCATCGTACCGATCCCCGGCGCGCGCAAGATACGCCATCTGGAGCAGAACACGGCGGCGGCGGACATCGCGCTAAGCGCGGCCGAGGTGCAGGCTATTGGTGACGCGCTGTCGCCCAACAAGGTTATGGGCAAGCGCTATACTGAGGAGTTGCTGGCGCTGGTGAATGGGTAAAAACTGCGAGTAAGCGAAAGGGGCGCCGGGCGCCCCTTTTTCGTACGCAGCGCGGTGCAAAAGGTGGGAGACGCTGGCGTGAAGCGCCCCCCTCTGCCCTGCCGACATTTCCTACCAAGGCACGACAGTGATCTCCGGCCAATACTCCTGGGCGCGTCTGCCCTTCGCCTCATGCGTCTTCTGATTGTCCATCACCCGGTTCGGTGTGATGCGGAACGAAAAAACATTATCCAGCCCGAACGGCGCCACCAACACCAGCTGCCCGTCAGCATCGTATCGAACCCCGACGGCGTGCGTCTTCGACGCGAAATAGCAGACGGGATCGCTGGCGTTCGAATAGCGCGGGCACGGCCGCCCGAACTTCTGCGGATACCAAAGATGCACCCGCGCCTGATTGCGCACCTCGACCGGCAGCGGCAGTCCTTCGAAATGCTTCTCCGCGCGGCGAATAACGGCGTCCTCGGCCTCGTAGGAGAGGTCGCTGTCATCGAAGTAGAACAGGTCGACATCCCTGATGCCATACCCCGAAGGCTTGCCGGTCAGATGGTTCCAAACACTGTTGTAGAGCGCGCCGGAAACCACCAGCCAGTCCGGCAGGTCGAGCGTGCGAGCCCGCGCCAGCGCGTCGCGTAACAGCGGGTCGGCAAGCACGATGGCGAGAAACGCCGCGCGCTGCTCTTCAAGAGAAAGGCCCGAATAGCAGAGAGGATCCATCGCCCTTTGGAGAGCGATTCGGCAAGTATCCGCAATGCTTCGCCCATAGCGCCACCAAAGATGTGGCCAGATTGCAACGTGACCGGACCATGATGCTCGGCCTGGCCCTAAAACAGCCCCACCCTCGTCATCTGACGACTATGCGCGTCTGCCCATCTGCCGGCATGGACGATTGCTATTGGAATTTTCCACACCGGCTGGGGTAGCCTGGGCATGCAGATATCGTCGGTTTGGCCAGCAGCATCGTCGAGAGGACCGATCGACAGGGCAAAATTGACTGCGAAGTGGTTCTGGATTGCCGCGACCTTCTGCGTTCTGATCGCAGCCTCGCTCAATGCAAGTGCTGCGGCGGAGCCGATCGTGATTTCCCCGGCCACGCTGCCGGATGGGAGAGTTGGTGAGCACTATGATCGGACGCTGATGGCTTCAGGCGGAGCTGGCGGGCCATACACGTTCGCGCTCACTTCGGGGGTCACGCCGGTCTCCTTCAGCAGCGGCGGCGTCCTCTCCGGGGCAGTGATAGCCGCCCCCGGCACCTATAATTTCAGAGTCCTGGCGACAGATCAGGTCGGCAACACCGGCACACGCGACTACACGATTGTGATCGCGGACAACCTGGTCTTGATTTCGCCTGCTACGTTGCCCGGCGGGCAGATTGGCCAGCCGTATAACCAGGCGCTGACGGCTTCGGGTGGCGCTGGCGGTCCCTACACGTTCTCGATCGTTTCGGGCTCCATGCCCGTCGCCTTCAGCAGTGCCGGCGTCCTCTCAGGGCCAGTGATAGCCGCCCCCGGCGTCTACAGTTTCAGGGTCCGGGCGACAGACCATGTCGGCAACAGCGGCGAACACGACTACACCATCGTGATCGCGGACAACCCGGTCGTCATTTCACCAGCTGCCTTGCCCGGCGCGCAGATTGGCCAGCCCTATAGCCAGGCGCTGACGGCTTCGGGTGGTGCTGGCGGCCCCTTTACGTTCTCGATCGTTTCGGGCTCCATGCCCGTCGCCTTCAGCAGTGCCGGCGTCC
>NZ_RZOM01000010.1:0-21429 GCF_003999175.1 Mesorhizobium sp. M7A.F.Ca.ET.027.03.2.1
CTTCACAATGTCCTCGCTCATCAGCGCGGCGACCTTGACGCCGACGTCGACGATTTCCCACGCGAATGCGGTTCTGCCCAGCCCGGCCAGCAGCCGTTCCAGCCGCGCCTTGGCCAGATGGCCGGTAAGAAAAACCAGCCGCTCAGCCATCGCTTGCGAGTTCGGCCCGGCGCCGTGTGAGCGAGGCTTCGAGATCAGCGAGCGATTCGACCACCTGGGTCCGCTCGAAACTCTTCAACTGCTTGGTATTTTCCAGGTCGATCCTGCGCGGATAGACCTTGACCAGCCCGTGCGGTGCCTGGGTCTCGAGTTCCGGCGCGGTGTCGCAAGCAAAGACGATGGCTGGCACACGGCACTTTCCGGCTTGGGCAAAGACATTGGTGGCGAGCGTGTCCGAAATGCCATGCACGCATTTGGCGACCGTGTTGGACGTGGCCGGCGCCACCACGACCGTGTGATAGACACCGTGGTAGAATTCGCCGACAGGGATCGCACTCGCGGTCTTGTCGTGCAGCACGCGCGTCGTCTCCGGGAAATCAAGATTAAGCTTGTACATGCGCAGCACTTCGTTGGCGGCCTTCGACACGAAGACATCGCAATGTTCGAGTTGGCGAACAAGTGCGAAGCTCTCCGTAAAGAAATGCCCGGAACCCGTCAAAACCCATGCCCAGCGCGGCACATGCAGCTTCACCATCGGCTATCCCGCCTTCTTTGCCGACGACCCTGTTGAAGCCACGATCCTGGTGCCGGGCAGCTTGCCCAACGCGAGCATCGCGCCGGCCTCGGCAGCATCCTTCGGACCGGCGAGATGGAAATCGACGCCGTCGGGCAGCATGGCGGCAAAGCCGGGGTCGACAATGCCTCGGGTCCTCAGGCTGTCAGCGGTATCGCCATCGAAGAATGCACCGGTCTGCTTGATAAGCAACAGCGCGTTTGCGCCAAGCTTGCCGGCAAGCCAGGCGGCCAGAGAATCGGAGGTAATGTCCCACGAGGCCGGAACATCCAGCGCCGGCAGTGCCAGTGACGACGGCAGCCACACCGGAACCTTGCCCGCCTCCAACGCTCGCCCGATCTCGTCCAGCGACCGTGCCGGCGTCAGCCTTTCGTCCCGGTCGAGGATGACATGGCCGAACTGCTCCATGGCCAGGATCGCCATGGCATGCGCGGCGGTGTCGGAAAAATCCATGCGTGTCTGCGTCTCGCGCACATGATCGGCAAAGAGCCCGCCGCCGGGCACGATGACGATCGGCAGCCTGGAACCCGCCAGCGCTGCGATCCAGCTCTTCATCTCCGCCGCATGGGCCGTGCTGCCGCCAAGCTTGACGATGGCCCGTCGGAGCATTTCGGGGCGTTCCTGGCGCGGCCGGAAAACAACGCTCCGGTCTTTTCGGCCAGCAGTGCCGGAGGCAGCGCCGCGTCCCGCCGATTGGCGCTTGCGTTCGATCTCGACGCCGACACCGCCAGGGCCGAGCTCGAGCTTCTCCACCCTTACCGTGACACGCACGACACGCTGGTTCTCCAGGACGTGCGCTGCCACCTGCTCGGCCAAAGCCTCGCTGAGCTGGATATGTCCCCGCGCGACGATGGTGCGAATGCCGTCCATGATGATGTCATAAGAGAACACATGGCGCATGTCCTCGGGATGGTCGGTGATTTGCAGCACGTCGGCGGCCACATCAAAGCGCACTTTTTGAGTATGGCCATGCTCGAAGCTGTAGGCACCGATCTGGACCGGCAGAACAAAATCCCGCACAAAAATCCTGTCCGTGCCCAATGTCGGGTCGGTGTCCGGCGAATAGCCTCTCGCCGCCAACAGGCGATAGTCGATACTCGATTGATCGCCGGTCCCGGATTCCGCCGGGATCAACTCGCGAATCTGCGAGACCGCCTCGGCGCTGATCGAACTCGTGCGACCGGAATGGCCACACAGCGCCCCCCGAAAGCCGAGAAAATCGGGAGCGAAAGGCAATAGGCGCGGAATATCCGGAGCTTCCAGCGATCCACTCAGGCCGACCATCAGACCGAGCGATTTCGTTCGGTCGACGAATCCCGGAATACGCTCCGGCGGCAGATGATCGAGCAGCCGGCCCTTCCCCTTTTGCGCGGTATCGACCATCACGCCATGGAAGCGATGCCTGGCGAATATCGGCAGAAGCTCGAAGTCCGGCGCCAGATCGGCAAACAGCACGGCAATCAGCTTCGTTCGTGCGGCGAGCGGTTCGAGCGCCTGTGCGCAGGCAGAGATATTCGCCGAAGGAAAAAATCCGATCTTCACATAGTCGACGCCGGTCGCCGCGATCTCTTCGGCCTTGATGCGGATCGTTTCGGGCTCCATCGGCAGGTCGCCGCAGACCGCGCTGACCGGAGCCCGACCAGCGATGAACGAAATCGTTCGGCGCATGGTTTCCGTGGACACCGCGCCCAGAGCTCCCGCCTTCGGGTCCTTCAGGTCGACGATGTCGACACCTCCAGAAAGAGCGATCTCCGCCTCTTCGATGCCGGTGACGCTTGCCAGCATTCTGGTCATTTGAACAGTTTCTCCAGTTTGGAGGACAAGACGTTTTTATAGAGGCAGTCGATCCCCCTGCGCCACGTCTCGCCGGTGTTGCCATGCGAATCGACGCCGGCGACCTTCCGCACCGTTCTGGCAGGCGCGAAAAGTCTTCCGATAGGGTTTGATAAATTTTGCGGGTCGGCTAAGTTGATCATGGGCACCTTGACTTGGCGCGGGTCCGGCAACCGTCGAACCTTTGCGCAAGAATGGGTAATTACTATCGATGACGAGCGCGGTGCCAGGCACTCTCGCTGCCTTTTTGTGCTTTTTTTCCCTGACCGTCAACGTTTCCGACGCGACAGGCCAGGAAACGGTGGCGAAGCCGGAAAAAAAGACAACCGAAATCAAGATAGGCTATTTGCGGGCCTACGCACCGCAATTGACGCTTTCCATGCTCGACCTGCCGCCACGTGACCAAGGTGTCGCCGGCGCCGAGGTGGCGATCGGCGATAACAATACGACCGGAAAGTTCACCAACCAGAAATTCCGCCTCGACGTGACCGAGATCAAGCCCGACGGCGACGCGGTTCAGGCATTCGAAGGCATGATCGCCAAGGGCGACCGCTATGTGGTCGCCGATCTTTCAGCCAAACAATTGCTGTCGATCGCCGACATCGCCCGCGACAAAGGCGTGCTGATCTTCAACGTCGGCGCCACCGACGACAGCCTTCGCGAGGAGGACTGCCGCGTCAACGTTTTCCATGTCGCGCCGACGCGCAGCATGCTGGCCGATGCGCTGGCGCAGTATCTCATGGTGAAGAAGTGGCCGAATTGGGTGCTGCTGTATGGGTCGCATGAGCAGGATCGTCTCTACGCCGATGCGTTGCGCCGCGCGGCAACCCGCTTCGGCGGCCAGATCGTCGCCGAGAAGGAATTCAAGGATACCGGCACAGCCAGGCGCACCGACACCGGCGCCACGCAGATACAGCAGCAGATTTCCGTGTTCACGCAAGATCTCCCGGAGCATGACGTGGTGCTTGTCGCGGACGAAAGCGAGGTTTTCGGGACATACGTGCCCTATCGCACCTGGACGCCGCGGCTGGTCGCCGGCACGGCCGGTCTGGTTGCATCGTCATGGCATCCCGCCAGCGAACAATGGGGCGGCATCCAGATGCAGAGCCGCTTCTTGAAGACGGCGAGCCGGCGGATGCTTTCAAAGGACATGTCGGCCTGGACGGCGGTGCGTGCCGTCGGCGAGGCCACCACGCGCACCAAGGGCGACGATGCGAAAAAGATCAGCGACTACATGCGCTCGGACGACTTTTCGGTTGCTGCTTTCAAGGGGCAGAAGCTGACCTTCCGCAAATGGAACCTCCAGCTTCGCCAGCCGATCTTGCTTGGCGATACCAAGTCCGTCGTCTCGACATCGCCACAAGAGGGCTATCTTCACCAAGTCTCCGAACTCGACACGCTCGGTGTCGATCAGCCGGAAACGAAATGCGCTCTCAAGTAGAGTCAATCGGGAGGAATTTGCGTGCAGAAACGAGCTTGCGCATTCGCCATTCTCGCGGCCGGCCTGACGGCCAGTCCGGCATCGGCCTATACGGCCTACGTTTCCAACGAGAAGGACAACACGATGACCGTCGTCGACACGGCGACGATGCAGGTGGTGAAGACAGTTGAAGTCGGCCAGAGACCGCGCGGCATCACCATCTCGCATGACGGCAAGTTCGTCTACCTATGCGCCAGCGATGACGATACGGTCCAGATCATCGATACCGCGACGCTTGAAATCGTCGGTACGCTGCCATCCGGCCCCGATCCCGAATTGTTCGTGCTCTCGCCAGACGGCAAGACGCTTTATGTCGCCAATGAGGACGATAATCTCGTCACCGCCATCGACGTCGAAAGCAAGCAGGTCCTGGCCGAGATTCCGGTCGGCGTGGAACCGGAAGGCATGGGTGTCAGCCCCGATGGCAAGACCATGGTCAACACCTCGGAAACCACCAGCATGGCGCATTTCATCGACACCAGCACGCATGAGGTGACCGACAACGTGCTGGTCGACACGCGCCCGCGCTTCGCCGACTTCAAGCCCGACGGCTCGCAGGTCTGGGTCAGCGCCGAGGTCGGTGGCACTGTCAGCGTCATCGACAACGCCAAACGCGAAGTGGTGAAGAAGATCCAGTTCGCGATTCAGGGACTGCGGGCCGAAACCATCCAGCCGGTAGGCATCGCCATCACCGCCGATGGTAAGAAAGCCTATGTCGCGCTCGGCCCGGCGAACCATGTCGCGGTGATCAATACCGACACCTACGAGGTGGAGAAATACATCCTCGTCGGCCAGCGTGTCTGGCATCTGGCCTTCACGCCCGACCAGAAAACGCTGATCACCACGAATGGCAATTCCAACGATATCACCTTCATCGACACGGCCACCGACGAGCCGGTCCAATCGCTCACCGTGGGCCAGCAGCCCTGGGGTGTGGTCATTTCGCCCAAATAGCAGACATTGATCATCGGGAGGCTCAAGACATGAAACTTTTCCGCAGGTTTTTCTTCGCCGCGCTCGCCGGATTCGTCCTTGCTCCGACCGGAGCAAGCGCCGACGACGCAACACCAAAACCGTCGCGTGCCAGCAAGAACCTGCCGGAACTGATTATTGGTTCGGCCGATTCCACTTACGCCGTCAATCAGAAGGATTTCGAGCTGATCGCCGGCCAGGGCTATCGCTGGAAGATCACCTCCAAGGGCGGTTTCGAATACAAGTTCGTCACCGACCTCTTCCGCAATGTCTGGATGGACCAGATCGTCATCAACGATTTGGAAGTGCATATGGACGGCGGACCAGCCTGGCTGGAATTCGACGACGCGGGAACGATCCAGGTGCAGTTCCATACCGTTCGCCCGGGCGAATATACCTGGTCGGTTCCCGACCTTGCCGACAAGGGACTGAAGGGCAAGATTACGATCAAGTGAGACAAAAGGCGATCAAGGCGCCAGATAGCCAACGCGTCCTGAAGGAGCGGCCCGGCATGCAGCATATGAGGACAAGCGGTCCGGGAGAAGAGGTGGCGGCGCTCGATGTCGGTGCCGTCAGCCATTCCTATGGCCAGAAGCGGGCGCTCAACGACGTCTCCTTCTCGATCGCGCCGGCGACTTTCACCGTTCTGCTCGGCCTCAACGGGGCCGGCAAGACAACGCTGTTCTCACTGATAAGCCACCTCTACGACACGCGTCACGGATCGATCCGCATCTTCGGCCATGACATTCGCCGCGCATCCGGCGAAGCACTCAGACGCGTCGGCATCGTGTTCCAGGCACGCACGCTCGACCTCGACCTCAGCGTCTACCAGAATCTCTCATACCACGCCTCGCTGCATGGCATTGGCGGACGCGACGCTCGCCAGCGCATTGCCGCGCTGCTTGAAGCGGTCGACATGCAGGGCCGCCAGCATGACAAGGCACGCAGCCTCTCCGGCGGTCAGATGCGGCGCATCGAAATCGCCCGGGCGCTGTTGCACCGCCCTTCCCTGCTCCTGCTTGACGAGGCGACCGTAGGCCTCGACATCGAGTCTCGCGCGGGCATCCTCGCCACCATCCGCAAGCTCGTCCAAGCCGAGGGCATCGGCGTGCTCTGGGCCACGCATCTGATCGACGAAGTCGAAGACGCCGACCATGTCGTCATACTGCGGCGGGGTGATCTGGTCGCGAGCGGCAAGGTGTCGGATGTGACCCGTGCGAACGGTGGAAATTCGATTCGCGAAACCTTTTCGAAGCTCAGCCGCGTCGATACGGCGGGCATGGTGGAGACGTCGCCATGAGCGCTCCTGCGATGCCTGGAAAGGTCGCCAGCATCATGCCAGTGCGGTCTGAGCCATTCGGCCTGCGCCACTATCTCATTTGCCTGAAAGGCGTCGTCCTGCGCGAGTGCCTGCGCTTCCTGCACCAGCGCGAACGCTTCATTTCCTCGCTGGTCCGGCCGCTCGTCTGGCTGTTCATCTTCGCCGCCGGCTTTCGCCAGGTGCTCGGCGTGTCGATCATCCCACCCTACAAGACCTATGTGCTCTACGAGGTCTATATCACGCCGGGCCTTTGCGGCATGATCCTGCTGTTTTCCGGCATGCAGTCTTCGCTGTCGATGGTCTACGACCGCGAGATGGGCAATATGCGCATCCTGCTGGTCAGCCCGTTTCCGCGCTGGTTCCTGCTGGTGTCGAAGATGCTCGCCGGCGTGGCCGTATCGATCGTGCAGGTCTACGCGTTCCTGATCGTTGCCTGGTTGTGGGGCGTCAAAGCGCCGCCACTCGGCTACCTCTATGTGCTGCCGGCGCTGTTCCTGTCGGGCATGATGCTTTGCGCTCTCGGCATGCTCTTGTCTTCGCTGATCAAGCAGCTCGAAAACTTCGCCGGCATCATGAACTTCGTCATCTTTCCCGGCTATTTCGCGTCTCCGGCGCTGTATCCCTTGTGGCGCATCCAGGAGGCGAGCCCGCTGCTCTACAAAATCTGCCTCTGCAACCCGTTCACCTATGCCGTCGAACTGATCCGCTTTGCTTTCTACGGGCAGATCGAGTGGCTGTCGCTGGGCGTCGTGGCCGGCTGCACGCTGCTGTTTCTGGGCGGCGCCATCATCGCATACGACCCTTCGCGCGGTTTGGTGATCCGCAAGCAGGACATGGGAGGAAACGCCTGATGGCGCGAATGAGACTTGTTCACACTCTCGTTGTGGTCGCCACGCTTGGCTCGATGGGAGGCGCCGGCGCGGCAAACACCGATCCCGACTGGCCTTGCATACAGCGTAAGGTGCCACGGCTCTCGCTTGGCCAGATCTGGAATGGGCCGGAGCTTCCCGCGACCGCGAAAGATTGGGCGAAGGATGCCCGTGTGTCGGCGCTTGTCGAGGCGGTGGCGGCCCGGCGGACGCCGATTGCCGAAGCCCAGAAAGAGATCAAGGATTTCGCGACTTCCCTGCCGGCCGAGCAGGTCGCACCAAAAATGACGATGCTGGTGCAGGGAATGTTCGACCATATGGACGCCGAGCGTTCGCACGTGATCTCCGGCATCTCCCGCTATGCGCACAAACAGCTCGAAATGGCGGCACAGTTGCGCAAGGAAGCATCCGAAGTCGACGCGCTGCGCGCCAAGGCCGATGCGGATCCGGACGAAGTCGAACGGCGAACCGACCAGCTGAATTTCGCGACGCGAATTTTCACCGAACGGGTCCAGTCGCTGACTTATGTCTGCGATGTGCCCACGATAATCGAGCAGCGGCTTTACCAGTTGTCGAAGACCGTCTCGGAAACGCTCGTCGTGAAGAAATAGACCTGGGCCGCCAGTCTCATGACCCCCTGCCAGGCAGCACACGCCAGCGCTGCACGAAATAACCGGGATGCGTCTCGATCCACCGAGCCACCAGCGGCTGCGCCTGCATGAAGGCAGTCCCGGGATTCATGGCCAGACCGTCTACCATTTGTTCGCGTTGTTCGCAGGTCCGCGGTACATCCGTCAGGCAGACCATCATAACGAGTGTGTAAAGCATTACCCCTTTTCCCCATCGAATTCCCGAACCCTACCCGGGAGATTTCCGAACAGTCTGCAGGGGTTGCACATACAGATCGCTTACGGGTGTGAAAGGACGTGGCCCCCGCTCTTTCGCACTGCAACATAACATATCGCTTATATAACACCAACGATCGCGGGCGTTCTCCACCGGACTTTCCGTCGCGTTCGTGCAATGTCATCCCGCCTTGTCTGGATACAGCTTTCCGAAAAGGGGCAGGTACATCGCGCCCTTGCGCATCAGGAAATCGTTGAACGTGGCCATGGCCGGCGAGATTGCGTGATCGGTTCGCATCACTGAGAACCATTGCCGGCGGATCGGCATGCCGACAACGTCGAGGATGACAAGCCGGCCTGCTTCGGTTTCCGCAGCGATGGTGTGGGCAGAGATGAAGGCGATGCCCAGGCCGGCCATCACCGCCTGCTTGATCGTTTCGTTCGACGCCATCTCGACACCGAGATCGTCGATGCGGCCAGGCACGTCGCTCAGGAATATTTCCAACGAGATGCGGGTTCCGGAGCCGGGCTCGCGAATAAGGAAATGCTCCTCCGCGATCCGCTCCTTGGAGATATCGCGCGCCGCGACCAACGGATGGTCGGGCGGCGCGATGATGACCAGCGGGTGATCGCCGAAGACCGAAGCACGCACCGGAACCTCTTTCGCCGGACGCCCCATCAGCGCGATATCGATGTCGTGGTTCCTGAGGTTGTCGATCGTCTGGGCACGGTTGCCGATGGCAAGCCGCATGTCGATGCCGGGATGGTCCTTCATGAACGCAGCCATCAGCCGCGGCGCGAAATATTTGGCGGTGGAAACGACACCGAGCCTCAAGCTGCCGGTGCGTACGCCCTTGATGGCATCCATCTTGTCTCCGAGCAAACCGAGATGCTCCTCGATAGCCTGCCCCGTCTCGAAGAAAGCCAGACCTGCGGCAGTGGGACGCATGCCGTCCGATGTTCGGTCGAACAGAGCCAGCTGGAATTCTTCCTCCACTTGCCGCAACTGGATTGTCAGCGCTGGAGGAGACAGACCTAACATCTTGGCCGCGCTGACAATTTTGCCGCACTTGATGATTGCCTGGACGGTTTTGAAATGCTTGAGCGTGAGGTTCCTCATGCGGCATACTAAATTATCTTTATTGGCTCGGTAAAGTTATTGAATTTTACTTATCTGGCCACGTTTGTTTCCATTCCTCCAGTCCAGCCGCTCCGAGGAGATGCGGCCGGACCGGGAGGTTACGATGCCAGCGGCAACGCTCGACGCTTTTCTGAACTCCTATCTCGGCCAGCCTGACGAATTCCGCTCGGCAGTTGTGACGACCGTCCGTCAGTTGACACAGGCCGCCATCAAGGTCCGCAACACCATCAACCAAGGGGTGCTCGGCGCCGCCTTTGCCGAAACCCGTGGCGCCAATGCCGATGGCGACGTTCAGAAGGATCTCGACGTCTTCTCCGACGACATCTTCCTCGACTCCATGCGCCGTGCGCCGGTCGCGCTTTACGCCTCCGAGGAGCTGGAGCAGCCGGTCCTGCTCGACAGGCAAGCGCCACTGGCCATCGCGATCGACCCTCTCGACGGCTCCTCCAACATCGACACCAACGTGTCGATCGGAACGATCTTCTCGCTCCTGACCGCAACTGGCGCGCCGGACGCTGATCCGGCCGCCTCTTTCTTGCAGGCGGGCGTGAACCAGCTAGGCGCCGGTTTCTTCATCTATGGGCCGCAGCTGGCACTCGTCCTGTCGCTCGGCAGCGGCACGCATGTCTTCGTCTTCTCGACAAGGCTCGGCACCTTCGTCCAGGCCTATGAAAGCCGGATCATCCCGCAACGCACTCAGGAATTCGCCATCAACGCCGCCAACTACCGACACTGGGACGAGGCCGTGCGGCTCTATGTCGACGACTGCCTGGAGGGCACCGAAGGACCGCGCGAGAAGGATTTCAACATGCGCTGGATCGCCTCTCTGGTCGCCGACTGTTACCGCATATTGATGCGCGGCGGCGTTTTTCTCTACCCCGGCGATCGACGCAAGGGCTATGGTCAGGGACGGCTGCGCCTCGTCTACGAGGCCAACCCGATCGCCTATCTCATAGAACAGGCTGGTGGTGCCGCCACCGACGCGATAACCCGCATCCTGGAAATCGAACCCGAGAGCCTGCATCAGCGCGTGCCGATGATCTTCGGGTCGGCGCGGGAAGTCGCGCGCATCACCCGCTACCACACAGAGCCTAGCAACATCGGTGAGCGTGCGCCGCTGTTCAGCCGCCGCGGCCTGTTCAGAGCCTGAGCAGCACCATGTCAGCCAAGCACCCCATCATCACCATCACCGGGTCGTCGGGCGCCGGCACGACCTCGGTCAAGCGCATCTTCGATCTGATTTTCCGGCGCGAGAACATCGAGGCCGCTTTCATCGAAGGCGACGCCTTCCACCGCTACGATCGCGCGGCGATGAAGGCAAAGGTGGCCGAGGAGGAAAAGGCCGGCAACCCGAACTTCACCCATTTCAATGCCGCGGCCAACGAACTCGGAATTCTCGAAGAGGTGTTCGCGGAATATGGCCGCCGCGGAACGGGCAAGACCCGCACCTATATTCATGATGAGGAAGAGGAAAAGCAGCACGGCACGCCACCGGGAACCTTTACCGAATGGCGCGAATTCGCTCCCAGCGACCTGCTCTTCTACGAGGGGCTGCACGGCTGTGTCGTCACCGACACGATCAATTTGGCCAAGCATGCGGATCTCAAGATCGGCGTCGTGCCGGTCATCAATCTCGAATGGATCCAGAAGATCCATCGCGACCGTTCGACACGCGGCTATTCCACCGAGGCGGTGATGGACGTGATCCTGCGCCGGATGCCCGACTATGTCCGCAACATCGTCCCGCAATTCTCGCAGACCGCCATCAACTTCCAGCGCGTGCCGATCGTCGACACGTCCAACCCGTTCATCGCGCGCTGGATCCCGACGCCCGACGAATCGATGCTGGTTATCCGCTTCGCCAATCCGCGGGGCATCGATTTTCCGTATCTGCTGTCGATGATCCACGACTCGTTCATGTCGCGGCCAAATTCCATTGTGGTGCCAGGCAACAAGCTCGATCTTGCCATGCAGTTGATCCTGACGCCGCTCATCCTGCAATTGATTGAACGCAAGAGCCGTGTGTCGTGAGGAGGATGCAATGACCAGCCAAACAGCACTGAAGCCCGTCACCACAACCGCTCCCGTCTCGGAGCGCGACATGGCGAACGCCATTCGCGCGCTGGCGATGGACAGCGTTCAAAAGGCGAATTCGGGTCACCCTGGCATGCCGATGGGCATGGCCGACGTCGCAACGGTGCTGTTCAACCGCTTCATCAATATCGATCCGTCGAGGCCGGACTGGCCCGACCGTGACCGTTTCGTGCTTTCAGCCGGCCACGGCTCGATGCTGCAATACGCACTGCATCATCTGCTCGGCTATGAAGACATGCAGATCGAGGAATTGCAGCGATTTCGGCAGTTGGGCAGCCGCACCGCCGGACATCCGGAATACGGCCATGCGCTTGGCGTGGAGACCACCACCGGACCGCTCGGACAGGGCATTTCCACGGCGGTCGGCATGGCGCTGGCGGAACGTATGCTTGCCGCCCGCTACGGTGCCGATCTGGTCGATCATCATACCTATGTCATTGCGGGCGACGGCTGCCTTCAGGAGGGCATCAGTCACGAGGCGATAGACCTCGCTGGTCACCTGAAGCTTTCCCGCCTGATTGTTTTCTGGGACGACAATGCGATTTCCATTGACGGGCCGACCTCCCTCTCCACGTCGATGGACCAGCCGGCGCGCTTCAAGGCCGCCGGCTGGGATGTCCAAAGCGTCGCCGGCCACGACATGGAGGCAGTCGCCGCGGCAATCGAGGCGGCGCGGCGGTCGGATCGGCCATCGCTGATTGCCTGCCGCACAGTGATCGGCATGGGTGCCCCCAATCTCGGCGGTTCGGAAAAGACGCACGGCGCACCGCTGGGTGAAGCAGAGATCGCCGCGACACGCGAAAACATCGGCTGGGCCCACGCACCGTTCGATGTGCCGGATGATATCCTTTTCACCTGGCGCGAGATTGCCGGTCGCGGCGAAGCGATGCGGCGCGCCTGGGAGCAGCGGCTTGCCGCCTCGCCGCGGCGCGAGGCCTTCGAGAGCGCCGTCGCCGCCGAACTGCCCGACACGGTCTTCGAAGCGCTCGACGCCTTTCGTCGCGAACATGTCGAGAAGGCAACCAAGGTGGCGACGCGAAAAGCCTCCGAAATGGCGCTGAAGGCCATCAATGGCGCAACGGAGTTGACCGTCGGCGGCTCGGCCGATCTGACGCATTCGAATCTGACGATCACCAAGGGCATGAACCGCATTGCACCGGGTGACTATGCCGGCCGCTACATTCACTACGGCATTCGCGAGCACGGCATGGCGGCCGCCATGAACGGCATCGCGCTGCATGGAGGTTTCGTGCCCTATGGCGGTACGTTCCTGTGCTTCGCCGATTATGCGCGCGGCGCGATGCGGCTCTCGGCGCTCATGGGCCAGCGCGTCATCTATGTGATGACACACGATTCCATCGGCCTCGGCGAGGACGGCCCGACGCACCAGCCGGTCGAGCACCTTGCGATGCTGCGTGCCACGCCTAATCTCAACGTCTTCCGCCCGGCGGATGTCATCGAAACGGCGGAGTGCTGGGAACTCGCGCTAAAGAGCAAGGATCGGCCGAGCGTCCTGGTGCTGTCGCGCCAGAACCTGCCGATGCTGCGTCGGTCGCACAGCGACGAGAACCGCTCCTGCCAGGGCGCTTACATCCTGCGGGAGCCGGCAAGGCACCGCGCCGTCACCCTGATCGCCACCGGCTCGGAGGTCGAGATCGCGGTTGCTGCCGCCGAAAGGCTGGAGACCGAGCATGGCGTCGCCGCCGCCGTCGTGTCGATGCCGTGCTGGGAGCTTTTCGAGGAGCAGGAAAGCGCCACCCGCAAGGCCGTCCTCGGCTCGGCGCCGCGCGTCGCGGTCGAAGCGGCAGCCCGGCTGGGTTGGGACCGCTGGATCGGCGAGACCGGTGCTTTCGTCGGCATGACCGGCTTCGGCGCCAGCGCCCCTGCCCCCGACCTCTACCGACATTTCAACATAACGTCCGAAGCGGTAGCTGCAGCGGCGCTGAAGCTCATCATCTAGGAGGATTCACAATGGCTCGCATCACCCTTCGCCAGCTTCTCGACCATGCCGCCGAGCACGGCTACGGCGTACCGGCATTCAACATCAACAACATGGAACAGGGCCTCGCCATCATGGAAGCGGCCAAGGCCTGCGACGCGCCTGTCATCATCCAGGCTTCGCGTGGCGCCCGATCCTATGCCAACGACATCATGCTGGCCAAGATGATGGAGGCGCTGACCGAAATCCACCCGACCATCCCGCTATGCATCCATCAAGACCACGGCAACAGCGAGGCCACCTGCCTTTCGGCGATCCGCCACGGCTTCACCTCGGTGATGATGGACGGATCCTTGATGGCGGACGCCAAGACGCCGGCCAGCTACGACTACAACGTCGCCATAACCGAACGCGTCGCACGCATGGCGCATTGGGTCGGCGCTTCCGTCGAAGGCGAACTGGGTGTGCTCGGCTCGCTGGAAACCGGTCAAAGCGAGGCAGAGGATGGCCACGGCGCCGAAGGCGCGCTTTCCCACGACCAGTTGTTGACCGATCCCGACCAGGCGGTCGACTTTGTGACCGCAACCCAGGTCGACGCGCTGGCGATCGCCTGCGGCACCTCGCACGGCGCCTACAAATTCACCCGCAAGCCGGACGGCGACATCCTGGCCATGCAGGTGATCGAGGCGATCCACGAAAAGCTGCCCAACACGCATCTGGTCATGCACGGCTCTTCCTCGGTGCCGCAGGAACTGCAGGACATCATCAACAGATACGGCGGCGAGATGCCCCAGACCTTTGGCGTTCCGGTCGAGGAGATCGAGCGCGGCATCCGCTACGGCGTGCGCAAGGTCAACATCGACACCGATTGCCGCATGGCCATGGCCGGGCAGTTCCGCCGCGTCGCGACGGAAGACCCGCGCGAGTTCGATCCCCGTAAATTCCTGAAGCCAGCCATGGATGCCTTGCGCGACCTTTGCCGGGACCGGTTCGAGCGTTTCGGCACGGCGTCCAACGCCTCGAAGATCAAGGTCATCGCCATGGACGAGATGGCGAAACGTTACGCCGCGGGAAAACTCGATCCCCATATCGCAATCGCGAAAGCCGCCTGAGCAACAAACAGGAGACCTGTCATGAACAAGATCGACATACTGCCAGCGGGGACGCTCAAGGAAGGCAAGGAACGCTACAAGTCAGGGGTCATCCCCTACAAGAAGATGGGTTACTGGGAGCCGGACTACAGGCCCAAGGAGACCGATCTGATCGCCATGTTCCGGATCACGCCGCAGCCGGGCGTCGACCACGAGGAGGCGGCCGCGGCCATCGCCGGCGAATCCTCCACCGCGACGTGGACCGTGGTGTGGACCGACCGACTGACGGCTTGCGAGCTCTATCGCGCCAAGGCGTTCAGATCCGAGCCGGTGCCGAACACCGGTCCCGGAACCAAGACCGAGCAACAGTACTTCGCCTACATCGCCTACGACCTCGACCTGTTCGAGCCGGGCTCGATCGCCAATTTGACCGCATCGATCATCGGCAATGTGTTCGGCTTCAAGGCAGTCAAGGCGCTGCGGCTGGAAGACATGCGTATCCCGGTGGCGTACCTCAAAACCTTCCAGGGGCCGGCGACAGGCATCGTGGTGGAGCGTGAGCGGCTCGACAAGTTCGGCCGGCCGCTGCTCGGCGCGACGACGAAGCCGAAGCTCGGCCTGTCGGGCCGCAATTACGGCCGCGTCGTTTACGAAGCGCTGAAGGGGGGCCTCGACTTCGTCAAGGACGACGAGAATATCAACTCGCAGCCCTTCATGCACTGGCGCGACCGCTTCCTCTACTGCATGGAGGCCGTGAACAAGGCGTCGGCTGCCACCGGCGAGGTCAAGGGCCATTATCTCAACGTCACCGCCGGCACGATGGAGGAGATGTACGAGCGCGCCGAATTCGCCAAGCAGCTTGGTTCCTGCATCGTCATGATCGACCTCGTCATCGGCTACACGGCGATCCAGTCGATGGCCAAGTGGGCACGCCGCAACGACATGATCCTGCACCTGCACCGTGCCGGCAACTCGACCTATTCGCGCCAGAAGAACCACGGCATGAATTTCCGCGTCATCTGCAAATGGATGCGCATGGCCGGCGTCGACCACATCCATGCCGGCACGGTGGTCGGCAAGCTGGAAGGCGACCCGCTCATGATCAAGGGATTTTATGACACGCTGCGCGAGGAGCGCACGCCGCAGAACCTCGAAACCGGGCTGTTCTTCGATCAGGAATGGGCCTCGCTCAACAAGGTGATGCCCGTCGCCTCGGGCGGCATCCATGCCGGCCAGATGCACCAGTTGATCCACTATCTCGGCGAGGACGTCATCCTGCAGTTCGGCGGCGGCACAATCGGCCATCCGGACGGCATCCAGGCAGGCGCGACGGCCAATCGCGTCGCCTTGGAAGCGATGATCCTGGCCCGCAACGAGGGGCGCGATTATTTGCGCGAAGGGACCAAGATCCTCGAACAGGCGGCCAGATGGTGCACGCCGCTGAAGGCTGCCCTGGAGACCTGGAAGGACGTCACCTTCAACTACGAATCGACCGACACGGTCGACTTCGTGCCAACAGCAACGCCCAGCTTCTAGACGAAAGGAACCATCGTCATGATGACCAATCCGGGAAACAAGGTCACACAGGGGCAGTTCTCGTTCCTGCCCGATCTGACCGACGAACAGATTTCGGCGCAGATCAAATACGCGCTGAAGAACCATTGGGCGGTCAGCGTCGAGTACACGGACGATCCGCATCCGCGAAATACCTATTGGGAAATGTACGGCAACCCGATGTTCGACTTGAAAGATCCGGCGGGCATACTGCTCGAGGTCAACGCTTGCCGGAAAGCCTGTCCGAACATGTATGTGCGGGTAACCGCCTTCGATTCGACCAAGGGCTGGGAAGCCCCGCGCATGTCGTTCATTGTCAACCGGCCGCCCAGCGAACCCGGCTTCCGGCTGCTGCGCCAGGAGCGCGACGGCCGCAGCCAGGGTTATTCGATCGTGCCTTATGCGACCGACAGGCCCGAGGGCGAGCGGAGCTAGCTGAACCATGCTGAACGCGATGACCAAGGACGCTGCCGCACAGGACGCGACGGTTGATCTGCAGGCCGAGTTCGAGGCGTCCAACATCGACGAGGTCATGGACAAGCTCGACCGTGAACTCGTTGGCCTGAAGCCGGTCAAGACCCGCATCCGCGAGATCGCCGCTCTCCTCCTGGTCGACCGGCTTCGCCGCAAGTTCGGGCTGACCTCGGGCGCCCCGACGCTGCACATGAACTTTACGGGAAATCCCGGCACCGGAAAGACCACCGTGGCGCTGAGGATGGCCGAAATCCTGCATCGTCTCGGCTATGTCCGCGAAGGCCACATGGTCGCCGTGACGCGCGACGATCTCGTCGGCCAGTATGTGGGCCACACCGCGCCCAAGACCCGCGAGGTGATCAAGCGTGCCATGGGCGGCGTGCTTTTCATCGACGAGGCCTACTATCTCTACAAGCCCGAGAACGAACGCGACTACGGCCAGGAATCGATCGAAATCCTGCTGCAGTGCATGGAGAACAACCGTGACGATCTGGTTGTGATCCTTGCCGGCTACAAGAACAAGATGGACCGCTTCTTCGACAGCAATCCCGGCATGCGTTCGCGCATCGCCCATCACCTCGATTTCCCCGACTATGGCGTCAGCGAACTGAAATCGATCGCCGAGATTATGCTCGCGGAGCAGAATTATCGCCTCAGCGAGGCGGCGTCCCGTGCGCTCGAAGAGTATCTTCCGATCCGTATGAGGCTGCCGCATTTCTCCAACGCGCGTTCGGTCCGCAATGGGCTCGACCGGGCACGGCTGCGGCAGGCCAACCGGCTTTTCGCATCGCGCAGCCAGGTGTTGACCAAAGCCGATCTTATCACCATCGAGGAATCCGACATTCGCGGCAGCCGCGTGTTCGCGGAAGGGAAACTCGAAGGCGAACCGGAGACGAAGATGCGCTGACGGGATGGAGCCGGCTGGCGCAGCGACCAACACCCGCAGACAGAATTGGAGACGACGACCATGGTCACCAGGACAATCATCGCACCCTCCGTGCTTTCCGCGGATTTCTCGCGGCTCGGCGACGAGGTCGAAGCTGTCGTGCGGGCGGGTGCCGACTGGATCCATCTCGACGTGATGGACGGCCATTTCGTGCCCAACATCACCTTCGGTCCGCCGGTGATCAAGGCGATCCGCGACCGAACGGACAAAATTTTCGACTGCCATCTGATGATCGCGCCGGCCGACCCCTATCTGGCCGCCTTCGCCGACGCCGGCTGCGACATCATCACGGTGCACGCCGAGGCCGGGCCGCATCTCGATCGTTCCCTGCAGGCGATCAAAAATCTCGGCAAGAAGGCCGGCGTATCGCTGAATCCTTCGACGCCGGAGAGCGCCATCGAATATGTGCTCGACAGGCTCGACCTGGTGCTTCTGATGACGGTCAATCCAGGCTTTGGCGGCCAGGCCTTCATTTCCGCGGTCATCGAGAAGATCAGGCGAATCAAGGCACTGGTTGGCCACCGCCCGATTGACATCGAAATCGATGGCGGCGTCACGGCCGAAACCGCCCCGCTGGTTGCCGCGGCCGGCGCCAATGTGCTGGTCGCCGGGTCGGCCGTGTTCAAGGGGGGCACCGAGGCAGCCTATCGCGCCAACATTGGAGCCATCCGACAGACGGCCGACGGTGCGATCCGGAAAGCCGCATAACCATTCCATCGGAGGCAAGCATGGCGGCCGTCCCCCCTGTGTGCGATTTCGGCTGGCGCGCCATCGATGCCGTTTTGCCTGGCGTCGACGGCAGGTCGCATTCGATCTTCAGCCAGGCCGGCCCGAACGGCCTGGTCGTGGCCTTCATCTGCAATCACTGCCCTTATGTGAAGGCGGTGATTTCACGTATCGTGTGCGATGCCAACGATCTTAAGGCCGAAGGTATCGGCTTTGTCGCGATCAACTCAAACGATGCCGACACCTACCCGGAGGATTCCTTCGACCAAATGAAGCTCTTCGCCACGACGAACGGCTTTAGCTTCCCTTACCTGCACGACCACCGCCAAACTGTGGCGCGCGATTACGCAGCCGTGTGCACTCCCGATTTCTTCGGGTTCAACAGCGAGTTGGGACTGCAATATCGCGGTCGGCTGGACGCCTCGCGACGAGAAGCCGGAGCGCCCGGGCTGAGACGCGACCTGTTCGAGGCGATGAAGCAGGTTGCCCGAACCGGCGACGGGCCGCTGGACCAGATCGCCTCGATCGGCTGCTCGATCAAGTGGAAGGATGCCGCATGAACGTCGGTGCAGGTAGGCCGCTTCGATCGCCGAAGGCGATCCTGTTCGATCTCGACGGCACGCTGGTCGACTCGGCACCGGACATAGCGGCCGCCGTCAACGAACTGCTGGCCAGTCGCGGTCTGCCGCCGCTGCGCCTGGATCAGGTCACGGCCATGATCGGCGGCGGCGTCAGGAAATTGATCGAGCGAGCCTTCGCGGCGTCGGGAGCGCCACTGCTCGGCAACGCTCTCGATGAGGCCAACCGCGTCATGGCGCCTATCTACCGCCGGCATCTGACCGGCCTGACAAGGCTGATGCCTGGAGTCAGGGAGGCTCTCACCCACTTTCATTTGGGCGGAGTAAGCATGGGGGTGGCAACCAACAAACCGCAGTTGGCGACCCGCGAAATCCTGCTTCATTTCGGATTGACGGAATATTTCGGCGCAATCGTTGGCGGAGACGCGGTGACATTCCTGAAACCGGCGCCCGATGCCCTGCTGCTGGCGTTGGCACAGCTTGGGGTCGACCCCGGTGACGCGCTGCTGGTCGGAGACAGTGGCGCCGACCTGGGTGCCGCACGCGCCGCCGGCATGCCCGTCATTCTGTTGCGCGGCGGCTACAGCCACATTCCGGTGGAAGAGCTTGGCGCCGACCTCGTTTGCGACAGCCTTTTCGATCTGCCTTCGGCCATGCAGAGGCTGCAAGCCGATGCGTGATCAAGGCGTCCGCCGGCCGAACGCAAATTCGAACGGCCGGCTGCGCTCTATTTCGAGAATTGCTTCAGATAGGCAATGACATTGGCGATGTCTTCGTCCTGCTTCAGGCCGACAAACGCCATCTTTGTTCCTTTGACCATGGCCTTGGGATCGTGAAGATAGGTCTTCAGCGTGGGTTCATCCCATTTGACGCCGGACTTGCCTGCCGCGACCATCGCCTGAGAATAGCTGAACCCCGGGTGCGTGCCGGCCGTTCGGCCGATGACGCCGTTCAACGACGGGCCGACCTTGTTCTTGTCCTGGTCGGCGGTATGGCAGACCTTGCATTTGGCGAAGACCTTCTCACCAGCCGCCGCATCCTGTGCCTGGGATTGGCTCGCGATGAAGGGCACAACGGACATGACTGCGAAAAATGCGATTGCGCGCATGGTATTTCCTCATTGATCGTCTGGGTGCCCTGGACGATTTGCGCATGCCGATCCTTTGATCCGTCGGTATGCGCCTTACGCGGTGGAGTGGAAATTCCGCTTCTCCCGTGAAGCCGCGCCGCGTGACTCGGAAGCTAATTGGCATGTTGTGAAAGTCAATCGTACAAAGGTTTAGGGGCCTGCGAGCTCAAGAGACCTGTCCATTCGTCTTTGTTGACGGCTATCGGGCGAGCGCGTAGCTTGACCTCATTCCGGTTTCTCCATTGGCACCTTGAGAAATCCGGCAAGTGGCGGTTTGTCCTGGCTCCTGGTTGGGCTGGACCCGCCGAGATGGGCGTTTGGGAACGCGCAAGAGGTGCTGAATGGACATGGTCGATCTCATATTGACGGTTTGCCTCGGCGCCAATCCGAGCAATTGCCGAGACGAGCATCTCTATTTCGAGAGCCGCGGCACTCTGTTCCAGTGCATGATCCTTGCCCCCAGCGAAATCGCGAAATGGTCTCAGGAACACCCGACCCTCAAGGTCATGCGCTGGAAATGCGCATTTCCGAGCAAGGAACGAGCCATCTGATTTGGCAGCGCGGAACCCTGGGGAGGAGGTGTCATGATGGTTTCACGGCGCATGACGCTGCGTCTGGCGGTTCTCGGGACAGCCGCTGTTCTTGCTACCAGGCCGGTCGTTGCGGCAGCCAGGATTCGCCTCGGTGTGCTGAAGTTTGGAACCGTGAGTTGGGAACTCGATACACTAAGGCAGCACAAATTCGATGCCGCCAACGGGATCGATCTGGAGATCATCGACTTCGCCGGCGAGGATGCAACCAACGTCGCGATGCTGGCTGGCGCGATCGACATGATCGTCTCCGACTGGCTGTGGGTCTCGCGCCAGCGCTCCGAAGGCGGCGACCTCACATTGACCCCCTATTCGACCTCCGTGGGGGCGATCATGGTGAAGGAGGATTCGCCGATCCGGACGGTCGCCGATCTCGAGGACAAGAAAATCGGCGTCGCCGGCGGCCCGCTCGACAAGAGTTGGCTGCTTATACAAGCGCTGACCAGGCGCGATCTCGGCGTCGACCTGTCGGCAACCAGCGACATCGTCTTTGGCGCGCCGCCGCTGATTTCGGAAAAGGCGATACAGGGCGAACTCGATGCGGTGCTGAATTTCTGGCATTTTTGCGCGCGTCTCGAGGCCAATGGCTTCCGTCGATTGATCGGCGTGAATGACGCGGCAAAAGCGCTTGGGGCTCTGGGACCCGTGTCGGCGCTCGGTTACGTCTTCCATGACCAATGGGCGAGCGAAAACCCCGATGCCGTCAGGGGTTTCGTGAGGGCGTCCGCGCAAGCCAAGGACTTGCTGGCCAGATCCGATGACGAATGGCTGCGCCTGGCTCCGATCATTCGCGCGGAAGGCAAGGAACTGGAAAAACTGCGCGATCGCTACCGCCAGGGCATTCCCAGACGGTCGGTCGCCGAGGAAGCGGCCGACGCCGGCAGGCTATACCATGTGCTGGCGGCGGTCGGCGGCGCGAAGCTTGTCGGCAGCGCGCCGGAAATGGCGCCCGGCACGTTCTGGCAGGATCCCGAGAAATGACCGCAACCGACGGCACGCGTGATGCCCCGCCGAGCATGTCCGGCCGACGCAGTCTGGCGACGGCACTCATGCCCGCGCTGACCGTAGCGGTCTCCCTGCTCGGGCTTTGCCTGCTGTGGAACCTTGCGGCAAG
>NZ_RZOM01001100.1:0-2030 GCF_003999175.1 Mesorhizobium sp. M7A.F.Ca.ET.027.03.2.1
GCCCAGACCATGTCGATGTTCATCCGCCCGACCTCGGTCGAGATGCGGAAGCCCATGCCGACGACAGGCGTGCCGAAGAACTCGGCAACGATGGCGCCGATCAGCGCCAGCGTCGAGTTGATCTTCAGCGCGTTGAAGATGAAGGGAGCGGCGGCTGGCAGCCTAAGCTTCAGCAGCGTCGGCCAGTAGCCCGACGCGTAGGTGCGCATCAGGTCGCGCTCCATGTGGCCGGAGGCGGCCAGGCCGGCGACCGTGTTCACCAGCATCGGGAAGAAGGTCATGATGATGACCACCGCCGCCTTGGACTGCCAGTCGAAGCCGAACCACATCACCATGATCGGCGCGACGCCGATGATCGGCAGCGCCGAGACCATATTGCCGATCGGCAGCAGCCCGCGCCGCAGGAACGGCACACGGTCGGCGAGGATTGCGGTGATGAAGCCGGCGCCGCTGCCCACCACATAGCCGAAGATCACCGCCTTGAAGATGGTCTGCCGGACATCCGCGCCGAGCACCGGCAGCGAACCGGCGATGCGTGCGCCGATTGCGCTTGGCGGCGGCAACAGGATGAAGGGAATGCCGGCGCCACGCGTCACCGCTTCCCAGATGATCAGTATCCAGGCGCCGAAGATGGCCGGGATGATCAGGCGCAGCGCGGTGCGAGCCCAGCTTGCCATCGGGCGAAGGCCCGACAGGACGGCGACGCAGCGCCAGCCAAGCAGCCAGGCACCCGTGAGCAGCAGGAAATAGGGCGCCCGCGCCAGGCCCTCGAAGCCGGTGATGCCGCCAATCAGCAGCCAGGCGGCCAGATGCGCGCCGATGAAAAGCACAACGGCTTCGACGACGGACGGTATTCTGGCCATCGAGATCAAAGCAGCGAGAAGCAGCACGCCGAAGATCAGCCAGTTCGTCGCCGCATAGGGATACATCAACGTCCCTGCGGGCTCCGCCAGTGCATCGACTTTCGGCGCGGCGATCGGGCCGAGCGCCACTGCGATCACGCACAGCGTGATCGCCAGCACCGCTTGCCAGGAGGGTTTCAGCCGGTTCATGCCGGCCTCCCGCCCATGGCGCGGTCGACGAGGCGCCCGGCAATGCCGACAACCATGACGAGAAGTGCTGCCACCACAGACCCAGCAACCAACGCCGACCAGATGTCGATGGACTGGCTGTAATAGGCGCCGGCCAGCAGCTTGGCGCCGATGCCGGCGACCGCACCGGTCGGCAGTTCGCCGACGATGGCGCCGACCAGGCTTGCCGCCACCGCCACCTTCATCGAGGTGAACAGGAACGGCACCGAGGCCGGCACGCGCAATCTCCAGAAGGTTTGCGCACGACTGGCATTGTAGGTGTGCATCAGGTCGAGATGCATGATCTCGGGTGAGCGCAGCCCCTTCACCATGCCGACGGTCACCGGGAAGAATGACAGATAGGTCGAGATCATCGCCTTCGGGATCAGACCGCTGATGCCGATCGCCCCCAGCACGACGATGATCATCGGCGCCACCGCCAGGATGGGAATGGTCTGCGAGGCGATGATCCACGGCATCAGGCTCCGGTCGAGCGTCGCCACATGGACAATGCCGACCGCAATAATGATGCCGAGCGCGGTGCCGAAGGCAAAGCCGAGCAGCGTCGACGACAGCGTCACCCAGGCATTGTAGACCAGGCTGCGGTTCGAGGTGATAGGCCGCAGGAAGGTGTTCTCGAAGAAATTCACCGCCACCTGATGCGGCGCCGGCAATGTCGGCTTCGGCTGCGCCAGCGTCTTGCCGATGAGTTCGCTGAAGGTGGAGGTCTCATTGGCGCGGCGGTCGAGATCGCGCTGGAATGGCGTGTTGAGGATGACGGCGAAGACATACCAGAGCACGACCACGCCAACGAGGATCGAGGTCACGGGGACGAGTTTGTCGCGGAAGGTGTCCATCTAGCGGGCCCCTTTTCCCGCCAACAAGAGAGGGCGACGACACCCATCTTTCGTCATCCTAGGGCGGAGCAAGGAGCGAAGCGACGCGGCGCAGACCCTAGGA
>NZ_RZOM01001101.1:0-2025 GCF_003999175.1 Mesorhizobium sp. M7A.F.Ca.ET.027.03.2.1
ATCATGCCCATGCCATCGAAGAGATCCCACAGTGCCCAGGCGAGGCCGAGTTCCTCGGCGCTTCGCCTGACATCGGCGATGTAGCGCGCTCGATCCGGATTGGGGGCGGCGACATAGCGGGCGTCGGTGCGCAGCGCGCCGAACTCGCCCATGATGATGCGTTCCGGCGCAAGGCCGTGGCCGTCGGCCCAGTCGCGAACCTGGCGAAGATATTTTTCGACAAACCAGCGGTCGGGCCGGGCGTCGAAATAGACTTTCAGCACACGCTCGGTCTCGGCATAGGCTGCCTGCTTGGCGTCTTCAGGGGTTTCGGTGTCCTGCGCCATGCGCGCCCTGACCGATGCCAGCGTCGGTTCCAGCGAGCCGGCGGATGCCGGCCACGGCACATTGTTGAGCGACCGGTAGACGGGCTCGCGCATCCAGGGTGCCCCCTGATGGCTGAACAGATAGGGCTCATAGAAGTGGAAGGTGAACAGGATCGGCTCGAACGGGGACAGGGGTGCCGGATCGAGCGCGGTCAGTCCGCTCACCATCGAGCCGCAGCCGCCGGTGACGATCAGCGGCAGGGTCGCGGCCGATGCTCTCGCCGCCGTCAGAAGTGAAAGCTGGATCTGCGACCAGACGTTCGACGCGCAGGCCTGCGCCGGCTCGTTGACCGGCTCGAGCGCCACCCTGCCGGGCTGGAACCGCGCCAGCCTGCCGGCAAGCTCGCCGACCAGCCCGCGGTAGAGATCGAACGCGGGTGCGGCGGTGCTGGAGACCATGCGGTCGGGGTTCCAGTAATGGGTGGCGGCATTGGCCTGGATGTTGACGATGATGCCGAGACCGGCGTGGAGGGTGGCCGTGACGGCGGCATCCAGCATGTCCAGCAACCGGCCGCGCGTGGTGGCGTCGGCGGCCAGGAAAGGGCCGGGATCAACAGGCAGACGGATGAAATCGAGCCCGGTCCTGCGCAGCCGACGCAGGTCGTCCGGGGTCGGCACCGGCCGTTGCGACTGGAAGGGCGGCCAGCCATAGTCGGTGCGCGGAGCGGGAAATTCGCGCGTCAGCGAGAACCAGGGCCAGGCGTTGACGCCACGCCGAAATCGCGGCCCGGCGGCTGCGCGAGCGATTGGTGCGACCGGGAGCGAGCCGAGCGCCGCCGCGGTGGACAGCGCCGTCCGCAGCACCCGCCGGCGCGACCAGCCTGTCATACGGTTCCTGGCGATGCGTGATCCATCGCGGTGGTCTTGGCGGCGGTCACGCCGAGCAAATGATAGGCCTCATTTTCATAGGCAAGCAGGACATCGTCCCAGCGGAAGGCTTCGCGGGCGCGCGCGCTGGCGGCAACGCCGCAGGCCTGGACCAAGGCATCATCGTCCAGCGCCTGCTGCATCCGCTTGGCGCAACTGTCCTTGTCGGTGAAGTAGATCGCCGCAGCCCCGGCGGTCCATCTGTTGTAGGGATTGTCGTGGGCGATCACCATGTTGCCGGCCGCCAGCGCCTCGACCAGCGAGGGGTTGGTGCCGCCGACCGTGTGGCCATGCAGATAGGCGCGGGCGTGGTATCTGAGCGCCTTGACCGTCGCCTGGTCGTAGATGGCGCCCGGCAGGACCACCGAGTCATTCGCCGCCTTGCGGATGGCGGCATGATAGGGGATGTCGTCGGACAGCGTTCCCAGCACCACCAGCTTCATGTCGCGCTTGGCAGAGCAAAAAGCTTCGACGATCGGCAGGATGTTGTTGTCGGGTTCGATGCGGGCGATCGAGATGAGATAGCGCCCGGGCTCGAGGCCGAGCGCCCGGACCGGCGCCTCGGGCGCCGATGTCACCGGATCGGCGCCATAGGCAATGGTGGCGATGGCGCTGCGCGGCCGGCGCGTCGCCAGGTGATCTGCGATGGCGGGATGATCGGCGACCAGCCGATGCGAGGCCCATGCGCCGATCCATTCGTTGAGCCAGAACCAGGTTCGCGCCGCCATTCCCCATTTTGGGCGGCGCCACTCGATGCCGTCCATGTTGGTGAAGATCTTGCGTCGCTTCAGCC
>NZ_RZOM01001102.1:0-2021 GCF_003999175.1 Mesorhizobium sp. M7A.F.Ca.ET.027.03.2.1
CTCCAGCATCGAGGAGCCGGAAAAATCGGAGATCGGGAAAACCGACTTGAAAACAGCCTGCAGTCCCTCGTCCGGACGCCCGCCCTTGGGCTCCGCCACCATCAGGAATTGATCATAGGATGCCTTCTGAACCTCGATGAGGTTCGGCATCTCCGCAACTTCCGGGATCTTTCCGAAGAACTTGCGTACGCGTCTGCGGCCATTGAAAGTCTGGGTCTGGGCCATCGTCGCTCCTTAGCTCTAAACTCGGGACGAGCCTCGCCGCGGCTCGCCTTGCATTCTGGGCCACCTTGGCGGCAACCCTTTGTCTGTTTTCCCGGCGCCTGTCGGCGGCCGGCTAGAACGGGAGAAAACCCGTTTCCTGAAGGCCGATTTTCGGCCCTCAGGAAAGAGGTTCTCGTAGATCTCGCGTTACGCGTGCTCCCTCCGGGCGAAGGGAGTGGCGGACGGCGCGAGGCCGCCCGCCGCTTTCACGATTACTTCAGGTCGACCTTGGCGCCGGCTGCTTCCAGCTGGGCCTTGAACTTGTCAGCGTCGGCCTTGGAAACGCCTTCCTTGACCGGCTTCGGAGCCGCTTCGACCAGATCCTTGGCTTCCTTGAGGCCAAGACCGGTGATGGCGCGGACTTCCTTGATGACGTTGATCTTCTGAGCGCCTGCCTCGGTGAGAACGACGTCGAATTCCGTCTTTTCCTCGACCGGAGCAGCAGCGGCCGCACCACCGCCAGCGGCGGCAACAGCCACCGGAGCAGCGGCGGAAACGCCCCACTTTTCTTCCAGAAGCTTCGACAGCTCGGCCGCCTCGAGGACGGTCAGCTTCGAAAGGTCGTCTACGATCTTTGCGAGATCAGCCATTGTTGTGTTCCTTCATAAGGTTCGAACGTGTGTTTGTGATAGCGAGGAACGGCCTCATGCCGCCTCGTCCTTCCGGGCGTAAGCGCCGATGACGCGCGCGACCGAGGCCGCTGGCGCATTGACGATCTGGGCGATCCGGGTTGCCGGCGTGGCGATCATGCCAACCAGCCTGGCGCGCAGCTCATCGAGCGACGGAAGTGTGGCGAGTGCCTTCACACCGTCGGCATTGAGCGAGGTGGTGCCCATTGCGCCGCCGAGAATGACGAGCTTGTCATTTCCCTTGGCGAAATCGGACGCGACCTTCGGCGCCGCAATCGGATCCTCCGAATAAGCAATCAGCGTCTGTCCCTTGAACAGCTCGATGATCGATGCGGAGTCCGTGCCCTGAAGAGCGATTTTGGCGAGACGGTTCTTCGCGACTTTGACGGTGCCACCGGCGGCGCGCATTTTCGACCGAAGGTCGTTCATTTGCGCGACGGTGATACCGGCGTAGTGGGCCACGACCACTGAACCTGCGTTCGAGAACGCACCGTTCAGGCCCGTGACGAGTTCGCGTTTTTCCGCTCTGTCCACTGCCTATCTCCAGTTGACCCCAATCCTGTTAACGGGAACATCCCATTGACGAGGACAGGCGTCGGGTTGCCTTTTGTCGGCCGGGCCATCCAGTAACGGATCTCCCGAACGACGCTCGAGGATCCTGCCCCCTTTCGCCACATCGACGGTCAAGCCGGCGATGCGCAGACAAAAGGCAAACACGGTTCGAACCTTTCATTGGAGCAATCGCTCCGTTGTCCGGTCTTCACCCGTCTCATGCAGGCCCAAATCGAATTAAGGCTTCTGGGCCGCCTGCAATCTCGGACAGGATGTCCGGAAACCTCTCGGCTTCCGGTACCGGGCCGCCAACTAGGTCGGAGGCCCGGAATTCTTTGCAGATCAGCCGTTTACCGGCCGATCTCGATCAAAACTTATCAGGACGCGTTGAGCGTCGCGACGTCGAGCTTGAGGCCCGGGCCCATCGTCGAGGTGACCGACACCTTCTTGACGTAGTTGCCCTTGGCGCCAGTCGGCTTTGCCTTGGTCACCACATCGGCGAAGGCGCGGATGTTCTCTTCCAGGGCCTTGACGTCGAACGAGACCTTGCCGACGCCGGCATGGACGATGCCAGCC
>NZ_RZOM01001103.1:0-2019 GCF_003999175.1 Mesorhizobium sp. M7A.F.Ca.ET.027.03.2.1
TGACTATATGGGAGTGGTGATGCGGCGGCAACAGGGGAAGGGAGGGCTTTCAGAGCTCGGGTCCCTTGGTGATTTTGGTCTGGAGCCGGTCAAGCTGGCGAGGGCAAGCTCGGCCAAGGCTTGGCCGAGCTGCTTCTGGACGAGAGGCTATTCGGCTGACCCTATTCCGGAGACGACCCCGCAATGCTCTGGTCATAGTCGACCAGCGATCCGGTCATGACGCCGGACTGCGGGCTGACCATGTAGCTGATCAGCCGCGCCAACTGGTCCGGCTTCACCAATTGGCCCATCGGCTGCGCCGCCTCGGCCTTGGCCAGCCAGTCGTCCGGCGCGTCGTGCCACTTCTTCTGCACGATGTCCTCGCCCTCTGTGTCCATCCAGCCCGGCAGCACCGCATTGCAGCGGATGCGGTTGTGGCGATAGGCATTGGCGACGTTCTTGGTCAGCGTCATCAGCGCGCCCTTGCTGGTCGAATAGGGCGTCAGGAACGACTGGCCGGTATGCGCCGACATCGACAGCACGTTGACGATCGAGCCTGGTGCCTTCTTTTCCAGGAGATGCGACACCACGCCTTGCATCAGGAAAAACGGGCCGCGCACATTGGTGTCGAAGATGGTGTCGAAAAGCTCCTCGGAGGTTTCGACCAGCGAACCGCGCGCCGATGTCGCGGCGGCGTTGACCAGGGCGTTGATGGTGCCGAAATGCGAGATCGCGGTGGCGACCGCCCGCTTGCAGTCGGCCACTTTAGAGACGTCGGCGCTGATGAAGATCGCGTCGACGCCGGCTCTCCTGAAATGGGCGACGGCCTTGTCGCCCTTCTCCTGCGAACGGCCGATGAGCGCCAGTGCCCGGCAACCTTCCTCGGCCAGAGCTTCGGCGACGGCAAAGCCGATCCCCTGGGCGCCACCTGTGACGATGGCGCGCGTCTTCGAATTGCGATCGGCGGATGTGCTCATCGCTCTGCTCCCTGTACCCTAGTTTCCGGTTCTTACTTGTCGAGACGGACGGTCTTGCCGGTCGTTGCTGATTTCAGCGCCGCGTCGGCCAGCTTCAGCGCCACCAGCCCATCCGCACCGCTCGGCGACGCTTTCTTGCCCGAGGTCGCGGCCGTGATGAACGCGGCGATCTCAATGGCATAGGCGTCGAGGTAGCGGGTCATGAAGAAGTCGTGCAGCGGCGGGCGCGTATAACCCTTCTCGTTGGCCAGTTCGATCGACACCGGGCGCTGGTTCTCGGCGGCAACCATGCCTTTCGAGCCATGCACCTCGATGCGCTGGTCGTAGCCATAGGTGGCGCGGCGCGAGTTGGAGATGACGGCCTGCTTGCCGGAAGCGGTTTCCAGGATGACGCTGACGCTATCGAAATCGCCGGCGGCACCAATCTTCTTGTCGACCAGCACCGAGGCATGGGCGCTGACCGCCACGACCTCTTCGCCGAGCAGGAAGCGCGCCATGTCGAAATCATGGATGGTCATGTCGCGAAAAATGCCGCCCGAGCGCTTGATGTAGTCGATCGGTGGCGCGCCGGGATCGCGCGAGGTGATGGTGACCATCTCGACGGTGCCGATGGCGCCGTCGTCGATCGCCTTGCGCACGGCGGCGAAATGCGGATCGAAACGCCTGTTGAAGCCGACCATCAGCGTCGCTTTGGTCTTCTCGACCACGGCCAGGCACTTCTCGACGCGCTTGACGTTGAGGTCGATCGGCTTCTCGCAGAAGATCGCCTTGCCGGCCTTGGCGAAGCGCTCGATCAGATCGGCATGGGTGTCGGTCGGCGTGCAGATGACGACGGCGTCGATATCCCCGGCTTTCTCGATATCTTCGATGCTGCGCACCTCGGCGCCATAGGCGCTCGCCAGCTCTTTGGCGGCCTTCTCGAACGCATCGGCAACGGCAACCAGTTTGGCCTGCGGGTTGGAGCCGACGGCGCGGGCGTGGACCTTGCCGATGCGGCCGGCACCGAGGAGAGCGAAGCGAACGGTCATGGATATTTCCTCTGGGGGGATGGGTTAGAGAGTTG
>NZ_RZOM01001104.1:0-2015 GCF_003999175.1 Mesorhizobium sp. M7A.F.Ca.ET.027.03.2.1
ACCAGCGTCAGCACCGTGGCGAAGGACAGGCCGAAGACGATCGCCGAGGACAGCGAAATCCACCATTGCGTCGACGGCGCGTTGATCGTCGTCTCGTGATGGAAGATTTCCAGCCCGAGGCCGAAGGCGATCGGCAGCACGCCGAGAATGGCCGACACAGCCGTCAGCACGACCGGGCGGGCGCGCTCGCGGCAAGTCTGCAGCACCGCCTCGACCTTGTCCCAGCCTTCTTCACGCAGCCGGTCATAGGTGTCGATCAGCACGATGTTGTTGTTCACCACCACGCCGGCCAGAGCGATGACGCCGATGCCCGACATGACGATGCCGAACGTCTCGCCGGTTATCAGCAGCCCGAGGAACACGCCGATCGTCGCCATGACCACGCAGGACAGCACCAGCCAGACGCTGGTGAACTTGTTGAACTGCGCCAGAAGCACCAGGAAGATCAGGAAGATCGCCGCCCCGAAGGCCTTGCTGAGGAAGGCGCTGGCTTCGGCGCTGTCCTCGTTCGAGCCGGCCAGCTTCCAGCGGATGCCGCTGCCGAGATCCATATCGGCGACGGCCTTGGTGACCTGCTCCTGCACAGCCGCGACCTGGGCGCCGGCGGCGACGTTGGCCTGGACGACCACCGTACGCGCGCCGTCGATGCGGTTGAGGATGCCGACCGTCGGCTCGGGCTTGCGCACGACGAAGTTCGAGATCGGCACCGACCCTTGCGAGGTCTGCACCCTGAGTTCGTCGAGCGTCGACAGCGTGCGCCGGTCCTCGGGCAGGCGCAGTCTTATGTCGACGGCGTCGTCGGCCCCGGCAGGCCGGTATTCCGAGAGCTTCAGCCCGTTGGTCACCAGTTGCACCACCGTGCCGACCGAGGTTGGGCTGATGCCGTACTGCGCCGCCTTTGCACGATCGACCTCGAGCGCCCAGTCGACACCGGGCGGCGGCAGGCCGTCGGAAATATCGATGACGCCGGGCACCTTGCCGATGCGCGCCGCGACCTCACGGGCCTTGTCGTCGAGCCCCTTGGGGTCGACGGCCGAAAGCCTGATCTGGATCGGCTTGCCGGTCGGCGGACCGGCTTCCGGCACGCGCACCTCGACATCGACGCCGGGAATGCCGGCCATGACGCCGCGCAGATCGTCCAGGATGTGGTTCGCCGACTTGCGCTCGCGCCAGTCGATAAATTCGTACTGGATGACGCCGACGACGTCTTCGGGGATATCCTGGCCGCCGCCTTGCGTCTTGCCGACGCGGGTGTAGACCGACTTCACACCCGGCCAGCCGAGCAGCCTGTCTTCCGCGATCTTGGTCGCGGTATCCATTTCGGCCAGCGAAAGATTGCCGCGCGCATGCACGTAGAGCAGGCCATAATCCGGCTCGACATTCGGGAAAAACTCGACGCCGGCGCCGTATTTCGAATAGGCAAAGCCGACGCCGAACAAGAGCGCGACGGTCAGCACCAGCACGGTGATGGGGAAGCGCACCGCCTGCTTGACGATCGCCATGTACCAGCCGTCGCGATTGTCATCCTCATGATGCGGCGGCGCCTTGGCGAAGATCGCACCCAGCGTCGGCGCGAAGACAAGCGCGTAGAGCATCGAGGCCGATAGCGTGACGATCAGCGTGATCGGCATGTACTTCATGAAGTCGCCGATGATGCCCGGCCAGAACAGCAGCGGCGAGAAGGCGGCGATGCGCGTCATCGTCGCGGCGATGACCGGACCGGCCATGCGCTTGGCGGCGAGCGCGAAGGCTTCCTCCTTCGGCATGCCCTCGCTCATCCGCCGTTCGGCGAACTCGGTGACGATGATGGCATCGTCGACCAGCATGCCGACGGCCAGGATCAGGCTGAACAGCACGATCATGTTGATCGTGTAGCCCATCATCGCCAGCAGCAGGATGCCGATCAGGAAGGACGACGGAATCGCAAGCCCGATGAGCAGCGAGGCGCGGCCGGACAGCGCGTAGAGGATGACGATGAACACCAGGATGACGGCGATCATCACATGGTTCTGCAG
>NZ_RZOM01001105.1:0-2010 GCF_003999175.1 Mesorhizobium sp. M7A.F.Ca.ET.027.03.2.1
GTCTGGTCCTTCGGCACCTACTGGCCGAAGGCGGGCGAAAAGGCCTGAGCCAACCTCGGGCGCTCTGCGAATTACCGAGCCAGCGCAAAGATCGCGTCGCAGTCGAGATGGGTCTCCAGCTCGGCTGCGACCTCGTCCAGCGCCCGCTCGACCTCGGCCCGGTAGTCGATGCCGCCGCCTTTGATGCCGAGGCTTTCGAGGAATCTCCCGCGAAAGCCGTCGGCGCCAAACAGGCCGTGCATATAGGTGCCGATCACCTTGCCGTCGGCCGACACCGCCCCGTCCTCGACACCATTGATGACAGCGGAAGGCCGCAGCGTATCCGGTCCGATGGTGCGGCCGAGGTGGATTTCGTAGCCTTCGAGCGGCAAGTCGAACGGCACCGAACGGGCGCTGACGTTGCGCACCGTCTTTTCCGGTTCCATCACCGTTTCGACGTCGAGCAGGCCGAGCCCTTCGGCTTCGATGACGCTGCCTTCGATGCCGTCAGGGTCGCGCACTGTGCGGCCGAGCATCTGGAAGCCGCCGCAGATACCAACGACATGGCCGCCGCGCTTGCGATGGGCCAGCAAGTCGCGATCCCAGCCGTTCTCGCGGAATTTCAGCAGATCGCCGATTGTCGACTTGGAGCCCGGAAGGACCACCAGCCCGGCATCGGCCGGCAGAGGCTTTCCCGGCGGCACGAACACCACCTCGACCTGCGGTTCGGCCTTGAGCGGGTCGAGATCGTCGAAATTGGCGATGCGGCCAAGCATCGGCACCGCCACCTTCAGCGCGCGTGCCTCGCCGGACGCCAACCGCTCCAGCACCACCGAATCCTCCGAAGGCAGGCGCGCCGCCGCCTTCAGCCAAGGCACCACGCCGAAACATCGCCAACCCGTGAATGTCTCGATCGACTTCAGCCCATCGTCGAACAGCGAAATGTCGCCGCGGAACTTGTTGATGAGATAGCCGACGATCATGCGCCGGTCCTCCTCCGGCAGGATCAGATGCGTGCCGGCGACCGAAGCGATGACGCCGCCGCGATCGATGTCGCCGACCAGCACCACCGGCACGTCGGCGCGCGTGGCAAAGCCCATATTGGCGATGTCGCGGCTGCGCAGGTTGATCTCGGCCGGCGAACCCGCGCCCTCGACGATGACGAGATCGGCGCCCTCGCCGACCTTGCCCCAGGAGTCCAGAACGGCGTCCATCAACTGGCCCTTCATCGCCTGGTAATCACGCGCCCGCGCTTTTCCGAACATTTTGCCCTGCACGATGACCTGTGCGCCGACATCGGTCTGCGGCTTCAGCAGCACCGGGTTCATGTGGACCGAGGGTGCCACGCCGCAAGCGATCGCCTGCAGCCATTGCGCGCGGCCGATCTCGCCGCCGCCAGCTTTGTCGCCGGGAATATCGGCAACGGCGGCGTTGTTCGACATGTTCTGCGGCTTGAACGGCCGCACCTTCAACCCACGCTTCTTTGCCGCGCGGCAGAGGCCGGCGACCAGCACCGTCTTGCCGACGTCGGAACCCGTGCCTTGCAGCATGATCGCTCTGGCCATCAGTCCCTGCCCTGCGCCAAGGTTCCGGTGATATCGGATTTCTGCGCCAGCGGCCCGCCGCGCCAGATGTACAGCGCCAGCAATGGGTCTTTGCCGGTGCGCATGGCGTGATTGACGTTGGACGCGTGGTGGATGACCTCGCCGGCCGTGCGCATGCAAAAGCCGCTCTCGCCCATGCGCCATTCGGTACCGCCGGTCAGCGGAATGTAGATTTCCTCGGCAATGTGATGGTGGTCGGGATAGACGATATCAGGCCCAAGGATCAGCACGCCGGCGGCGACAGCGTCATTGACGAAGTGGCCTCGGGTGCCGAACACTTCCAGCCAGCCGTATTTATCGATGAACTCTTTTCCGAAATCCGCCTCGCTGTAGGTCTGCCCCCAGCGGAGATCGTTGCGCCGTTCAGCAAGCAGTTGCACCAGCGGCTTGGCATCCGGCGGCGCCAGCTCTGCGGCGCGATCAAGAT
>NZ_RZOM01001106.1:0-2007 GCF_003999175.1 Mesorhizobium sp. M7A.F.Ca.ET.027.03.2.1
GGGCGGATAACTCATGCATTCGATGCAATGGCGGCCGAATGCGGCCGCCACAAGCTGACGTTGACATTTGCCGCTGCGCCATTGTCGAGGGCGGCGCCGGCGAGTTTCGCAACCCGGTCCTGACAGACCGGACGCCGGACGCAAACGCCGTCGCGGAAAGCTGTGCGCCCGTCCCGGTGCTGACCGGGACGGGCGACAGGCAATCAGATCATTGCGGCTCTGGATCAGGCGTATTTCCCGGCCTGTCGCCGCCGCCCTTGCCTTCACGGCAAGGCTCGCCGATGCCGCAGCATTTGCCGTTGTAGGTGACGCCGGGCTTCAGCTTGTCGCACTCCCTGGGAGCGGTTGTCTTGCAGCCGGCCAGCACCGAAACGGCGATGGCGGCCAAAAGGACGTTTCTTGAAACAGTAAACATCAGACGTTCTCCTTGATGGACCATGTTTGGACACATCGCTTGGTCGCGCCTCGGGAGAAATTGGTTCACAAGAAAATTGCGATCACCGGCGGAATCTTTTTGCGAGCTTGCCTTCGCGTGAAGGCGCATCGCCGATGCCGGGGCATTTGCCATGCTATGTGGTTTTCGGATTTGATTTATCGCATTGTCTTGTCGGCGTTGCCTGCAACCTGCCGTGACCGATGCAGCAGAACCGTAACAGGACATTCGCAACATTGCAGGCGAGAGACGTTTTCCATGATTGATCGCGTTGGACAATTCAGGGCTTGGTCGCCTCACACTCAGAAATGGTCCAGGATCGAAGCCGGAATGGTTGGCGAAACTGCGCGCATTCCCGAGGCGGTGATCGGGTCTCCTTGCGTGCCGTCATGAGTTCACAGTCCAGAAGGGAAAAACTGTCGCCTTGGCCGAAGATACATCGCGAACTGAACCGTGTGCGCACGCAATTGCAGTCGCCGTGGTCGACATTGGGCAACGCGCTCATTTCCGCAAAGCAGAACGCTGAATACCGACGCGAACTCGGCAAGCGGATCGAAGCCGCCCGCGAGACTTACACGGCGTCGCCGACCTCGCAGATTGCCGACAGCTTCATGCTCGTCCGGATCATCGGCAATGATCTGGAACCGCGACACCGCAAGGGCCAGTCATTCGACAACGTGCTGTTCATTCTGGACAACGAACCGGTCTTCGACGCCTGCGAAAAATTCTGGATCGTCAATCGGATAGTCGACACCGACGAGGAAGCCCGGATCATCGGCCTGCTCGAAAGCCGCCGCCAGAATTTTCACACAATCCCCTTCGAACTCGATGCATACCGGAAGATATCCTGGGACGTCGACCAGCTTGTTGCCGGCGACCTCAGATTCTCAGAGAAGGGCCGGGCGAGGGGAAAGTCCGCGCGTTACGAAACGCACATCCGCCGCAGCAAGAACCTCTATGTGATGAACAACAATGGGGCTCGCAACGCCGCGCTCGCGATTGCCCGCGGCAGGGCAAAATGGCTGATGCCCTGGGACGGGAACTGCTACCTGACAGGCTCTGCGTTCCAGCGGATACGGTCCGCGATCGAGAGAAACCCGCACCTTCCCTACGCTGTGGTGCCCATGGCGCGTATTGTCGACAATGCGCTTCTGCTGGACCAGAGCTTCCAGCCGCCGGCCGAGGAAGAGCCGCAGATCATATTTCGAGCCGATACCACGCAACTGTTCGACGAAAACTATGGCTACGGAAGGCGGCCAAAAATCGAGATGCTGTGGCGGTTGGCAGTTCCCGGCCCCTGGGATCGCTACCGCGACGACGCCTGGGATTTTCCACGCCCGATCCGGGCAGCGGATGCCGGGCTGCTCCAGAAAGCGGGCTGGGTGGCGCGCCTGGATTCAGGACGTTCGCATCTGGAGATCGGCAAGGCCGGCTTCGTCGCGCGTCTGGTCAGCCGCGACCAGGCGATCGTCGATATGGTCGATCAATGTGACGCCAAGGCAGTCGCCGCTCGGCTTGATACCTCCCGCCTGGCTTTCTATGACGAAGACGCCCTCGCCCACGCGGTAAAGGAC
>NZ_RZOM01001107.1:0-2004 GCF_003999175.1 Mesorhizobium sp. M7A.F.Ca.ET.027.03.2.1
GGGAACCTCTACATAGCCAATCAACTCTCTCGCTTTTCGGAATTTTCACCGCACCGCCAGATACGCGAGGCCAACAACAAGCTGACGATGGCCGATTTCGCGGACGGCTGGACCGACGAGCATGCCTTGTCGCAACCTCTAACGGGTGCCGTCTTCGACATTCTGGTCGATGTCTTTCACGAGAGCTTGGTGGATCGAGGACTGATTTCGCCGGAGGCCGAAGATCTTGCCGACCTCGCCGAAATCTATCCAACCGCCGAGGCGCCGCTCCAGCAAGTCTTTGACCGCGATTTCACGCGCAATCCAGACGGTTTCGTCGAAGCGCTGCTCGACGCGCGCGATATCGTGGGTGCCTATCTCGCCGAGACGCTGTGGGCTCTCGCCCCGGATTTCCTGGACTATCGTGACGTGGCGAGAACGATGCTCGCGGTCGACGACCGTGTGACCGGAGGAGAACTATCAAGCATCATCTTCCGGGATTTCGACCGAAGAGGGATTTTTCGCTACCGTGCCGGGCCTCGCCTGACGAAGCCAGACCGAAAGAGCCATGTTCATGAGGGTCGAACCGCTCGTCCACGGGATCAGGTGCGTCTCCCGGATATGAGCTATTTCGAGAAATATTGGATGTCCAGAAGTGGCGCCGAGCTTTGATCGACATTGCAGAGGATGGGGTGATCCATGATAACTGAAACCATTTTAAATACCTCGGCCATACACTTGTTCGGTAGAGTTCTTGAAGATTTGAAGCTGAAGAAGAGGATCGATGGGGGACGGCCTCCAAGACCTGGCAATAACAGATTCCTGCAGAACCAGATCGACGCCTCCGGCAGCCTGCTGGCAAGGATCTATGCGTTCACCTTCGAGGCGCAGTTCTACGAGCTGGCCAGACCGACCATACTTCTTGTTCATGGGCCTGGCACCGCGGTTGATTATCCAGCTCCGGCGGACACCGATCTGAAGGTCATGAGCCGCGGTCCAAGCGACCCTGCCTATACCGGACTGTCATCGCAGATAGGCTCATTTGCCCGCGGAATGCAGGTCTGGGTGTACGACAAGAGTGACCTGACAATGCGGCTGGAGCTCGACACGGGAACGCTCGAAGATGTTCTGTTGGGTGCAGAGCTGGACCCGCATTCGTTTGGCCGGTCGGGTGGAGCAATGGGAAGATCTGGTGGTGCGATGGGGCGATCGGGCGGCGCCATGGGCAGGTCTGGCGGTGCGATGGGGCGGTCCGGTGGCGCCATGAACCGCAACGGGCGCGGCGATCTCGACTAGCGTTCCCGATTGTCATTTGAGAATGCCAAAGGGAGATGGATCATGGCAAGAGTAGATATAGTGCGCGTCGATACACCTGAAGGGAATGCTGTAAGAGCCGGAGAGCCGATTACTGTGAGCGTGACGGTCTCCCCAGACCGCGGCTGGTTTAACGACACAGAGTACTTGGTAATCGACTTTATTTATGCTGACACTTCAGACATAGCCTCATGTTTATTGATCAACGACAACGACATTAACATCGAAGACACAACAACAATTAACTTTAAGCTTAAAGCGGAATCCGGCGCTCTGACCGGAGAATACTATGTTCGGATCACAAATAATTACTTCGAGGAGACCATCGTAAGCGGCCCTGAAGACGGAACTATCACTGTTTCCTCAAGTTAATCACTTGCGCTGTTGTCACGATCAATCTAGTGCGTGCCAGGGTGAAATCAGCTCGCTGGCCGCCCCGCCTTCCGCAGCGACGCCTGATGCACCAGCGAGGTCCAGCTGTTGGTCGAGGCGAGATGGCAATAGAGCAGGCCGAGCGCGCCGGATTTGCGCAGGTCGAGAAACGCCTCGTCGCTCAATTTGTTGAAGGCCGGCTCGTCGATCACCTGGAAATCGGTGAGGTTGAGCACCTCGCCGCCTTCCAGCGTCACCTTGCTCTGGCGAGGCGAAAACAGGCCGTGCGCATCGATCTTTTCGACCATCTCGCGGGTGGCTCTGAAATCGATCTGAAAC
>NZ_RZOM01001108.1:0-2002 GCF_003999175.1 Mesorhizobium sp. M7A.F.Ca.ET.027.03.2.1
ATCCCGAAGGCAGCGCCGCATCGATCATGACGACGGAGTTCGTCAGCGTGCCGTCGGACTGGACCGTCGGGCAGACGCTCGACTACATCCGCAAGGTCGAGCGGACGCGCGAGACCGTCTACGCGATCTATATCGTCGATCCGACGACGCACCTGCTTGTGCGCTCGACGGGCCTGCGCCGGCTGATCACCGGTGAGCCTGACGATCCGATCATGACGGTGGCGCCGGATCACCTTCCGGTGACGGTCGGCCCGCTGACCGATCGCGAAACCCTGGCGCAGACGATTTCCAAATACGATCTGCTCGCCCTTCCGGTCGTCGACCATGGCAAGATCCTCGGCATCGTCACCATCGACGACATCATCGACACGATGGTCGCGGAGACGACCGAGGACGCGCACCGTTTCGGCGGCATGGAGGCGCTGGACGAGCCGTACATGAAGATGAGCTTCCTCGCCATGATCAGGAAACGCGGCGGCTGGCTGTGCGCGCTGTTCATCTCGGAGATGCTGACGGCCAACGCCATGCAGAGCTATGAGGGCGAGCTGGAGAAGGCGATCGTGCTGACGCTGTTCATCCCGCTGATCATGAGCTCCGGCGGCAATTCCGGCTCGCAGGCGACCTCGCTGGTCATCCGCGCGCTGGCGCTGCGCGAGATCGGTCTTGGCGACTGGTGGCGGGTGGCGCTGCGTGAGCTGCCCACCGGCTTGGTGCTGGGCGCCATGCTCGGCGTGGTCGGCGTCTGCCGCATTGCGCTGTGGCAATATATGGGCTTCTACGATTATGGCCCGCACTGGCCGCTGATTGCCACCACGGTGGGTGCTGCACTGGTCGGCATCGTCACCTTCGGTTCGCTGTCGGGGTCGATGCTGCCGTTCGCCTTGAAACGTATCGGCTTCGACCCTGCCAGCGCATCGGCGCCGTTGGTCGCCACGCTGGTCGATGTCACCGGGCTGGTGATCTACTTTTCGGTGGCGCTGGTGATCCTGCGCGGCACGCTGCTGTAGCGACTATCTCCGCCGTGGCATGACCTTGCCGCGGCGGAGTTCCTCAACCCGGATTTGCCGTCAATCGACGCGCGCGCCGTCCTTCACGCGATAGGTCGGCTTGTACATGGTGACCAGTTCTTCCGCCGCTGTCGGATGCACGGCCATCGTACGGTCGAAATCGTCCTTGGTGAGGCCGGCCTTCAGCGGGATGCCGAGCAGCTGCGCCATCTCGCCGGCGTCCGGCCCCAATATGTGGGCGCCAAGCACTTTCTTCGACGCGCCATCGACCACCAGCTTTATCAGCATCTTCTCGTCGCGCCCGGACAGCGTGTGCCGCATCGGCCGGAATGTCGCGCGGTAAATCTCGATGTCGGGGAAGCGCTTGACGGCGTCGTCCTCCGCCAATCCGACAGTGCCGATCTCCGGCTGTGAAAAGACAGCGGTCGCGATCGTCTCGTGATCGGGCGCGGTCGGATTTCCCTTGAAGGCGGTTTCGATGAAGCACATCGCCTCATGGATCGCCACCGGCGTCAGCTGCACGCGGTTGGTGACGTCGCCGATCGCCCAGACGTTGTCGATGTTGGTGCGGGAATATTGGTCGACGGCGATGGCGCCGGTCTTGGTCATCTCCAGTCCGATGCCTTCCAGGCCCATATTCTCGGTGTTGGGAATGCGGCCGATGGCCAGCATCACCTGGTCGACGGTCAGCACCTCGCCGCCGCTGACGAGCGCGTCGAGCCGGCCGTCCGGCCGCTTGCGGATCCATTCGGACACGGAATGGCAGAGGATCCTTATCCCCTTTTTTTCCATCGTCTCGTGCAGCATGCGCCGCAGGTCCATGTCGAACCGGCTGAGGATCTCCTTGCCGCGATAGACCAGCGTGGTGTCGACGCCAAGACCGTGAAAGATGTTGGCGAACTCGACGGCGATATAACCGCCGCCCTCGATCATGATCGCCTTGGGCAATTCCTTGAGGTCGAAAGCCTCGTTGGAAAAGATGCAATGTTCATGGC
>NZ_RZOM01001109.1:0-2002 GCF_003999175.1 Mesorhizobium sp. M7A.F.Ca.ET.027.03.2.1
GTTCATGGCCGGGCAGCGCCGGATGCGCCGCGGGTCGGCCGCCGGTGGCGATCAGGATCTGGTCTGCCGTGACGGTGCGATCCTCGCCCAGAAGATGCACGACATGCGGATCGACGATCATGGCGCGCGAGTGGAAGGTCTCGCCGCCGGCGCCCTCGACGTTCCTGACGTAGATGGCCTCCAGCCGGCTGATCTCGCGATCCTTGTTGGCGACCAGCGTCTGCCAGTCGAAACTGGCTTCCGGCACCGTCCAGCCATAGCCGGCGGCGTCGGCAAAATGCTCGGGAAATTGCGAGGCATAGACATAGAGCTTTTTCGGCACGCAGCCGCGGATGACGCAGGTGCCGCCATAGCGATATTCCTCGGCGATGCCGACACGCTTGCCGAGAGCCGCGGCGACACGCGCCGCCCTCACCCCGCCCGAACCGCCGCCGATGACGAAAAGATCGTAGTCGTAACCAGCCATGACGCGGCTCCCAGGCTTCAGAAATGTGTCAGACAGGTAGGCCGCAAACCGTCAAAAGAAAAGCCCGGACAGGCCGGGCTTTCGCGGGAGGCCGCAAGGCCATTTGAAAATGCGGGGTCAGTTGTTGTCCGCAGGGGCCGCGCCATCGGCGGGAGCGGCGGCTCCGGCGGCGGGCGCGGCAGGTGCAGCCTGCGCCTTTGCCTTGGCGGCTGCGGCCAGCGTTTCGCCGACCTGCTGGGCGAGATCGCGGCCGAGGCCGTTCTGCCAGATGTCGGCTGCCTTGACCAGTTCGCGGGTCACCGTCGGGCCGCTATCGAGCAGCTTCTTGCCCGAATCGGAATTGTAGAAGGCGGCGATGTCGGTCAGTTCCTTTTCGGAGAACACTTTTGCGTAGGCGAGTGCGGCTTCCTTCTCGAGATCGGCGCGGCGCGAGGCCAGCGCCAGCGCCTTCTCGCTGATCGTCTTGCCGATCAGTTCCTGCATGTCCGGGTTCTTCTGGATCAGCTGCGATTCGAGCGCCGCGGCCGCCTGCGGCAGGATGTTGTCGAACGGGTCGGTCGCGTGGATCGCAGCGACCGCCGCGCGGGCGGCCTTCAGGTGCGATTCCGTGACATCCTGCGAAAACGCCGGCGAAGAAAAGGCGAAAACGGCCGAGGCCGCCAGAAGGACGGAAAGGCTGCGAACCCGGTTATGCAACGTCATGATCGATAGAACTCCCTGGTTTTCGGGCGGCATGGACGGTTTGGATGCCGTCGCCGCCGGCGATGATGGCCGCTGAAGCCAGCCCGATGAAAAGACCATGCTCGACTACGCCCGGAATGGCGTGGAGAGCATTCGAAAGCGCTCTTGTATCCGGAATGCGGCCAAAAGATGCATCGAGGATAAAATGGCCGCCGTCTGTAACAAAAGCCTGGCCGCCCGTCATCCTCAATGTGACCGGCCCGGAAAGACCGAGCTTTTCAGCCGCCGCGGCAACCGCGATTTCAGTGGCGCGCAGGCCGAATGGATTGACCTCGATCGGCAGCGGAAAACGGCCGAGCGTCTCGACCATCTTGGAGCGGTCGGCGATGACGATCATGCGCTGGGACGCCGCGGCGACGATCTTCTCGCGCAGCAGCGCGCCGCCGCCGCCCTTGACCAGGGTCAGTTCCGGGTCGACTTCGTCGGCGCCGTCGACGGTGAGATCGAGCTCTGGCGTTTCCTCCAGCGTCGACAGCGGCACGCCAAGCTCGCGGCACAGCAACGCGGTGCGCTCCGAAGTCGGCACGCCGATGACGGTCATGCCGGTGGCGACCTTTTCGGCGAGCAGCCGCACGAACTCCTCGGCCGTTGTGCCGGTGCCGATGCCGAGCCGCATGCCGTCGCTCACATGGGCAAGTGCTGCCCGCGCGGCTTCGACCTTCAACTGCCTTGCATCCATGTCGATTGTTGCCCCGGAAATTCGCTGCCGGGCTCGTAGCATTTTTGCCGGTCCGGTCAAAGCCCCAGGCGGCGGGTCCCCCAGGTGATGCCACTATAGGAATTATTTCCTTGACC
>NZ_RZOM01000110.1:0-9485 GCF_003999175.1 Mesorhizobium sp. M7A.F.Ca.ET.027.03.2.1
GTGCTGATTGTCGAGCGCTGGATTCTGGCGCGGCTGAGGAACCGATCCTTCTTCTCGATCGCCGAGCTCAACGCGGTGATCGCCGAACTGCTCGAGGAGCTGAACAACCGGCCGATGCGCCATGTCGGCCAAAGCCGCCGCGAACTGTTCGGGGAGATCGAGCGGCTGCCTTGAAGCCGCTGCCGGCGGCACCGTTCGAATACGCCGAGTGGAAGTCGGCGAAGGTCCATCCTGACTACCATGTCGAGGTCGACAAGACGTTTTACTCGGTGCCGCACCGGCTGATCGGGCGCACCGTCGAGGTGCGGCTCACGCATCGAGTGGTCGAGATCTTCCACGATCACCAGCGTGTCGCCAGCCATGTCCGTCGCTCGCAGCGTTCCGGCCATGTCACCGTCAACGAACACATGCCCAAGGCGCACCAGCGCTACGCCAACACCACGCCGGCCAGCCTGATCAGCAGGGCGGCCAGGATCGGCCCCAACGCCGCCATCCTGGTCGAGCGCATGATGCGCGAGCGGCCGCATCCGGAACAGGGATACCGCTCGGCCATGGGCATCCTGTCGCTGGCGCCGCGCTATGGGCCGGAGCGTCTCGATGCCGCCTGCGAGCGGGCGCTGCTGATCAACGCGATCGCCTACTCCTCCGTCACCGCCATCCTCAAAGCCGGCCTCGACCGGGCCAGCTCCGCAGAACCGGCAAAGCCGACACCCCAGCACGCCAACATCCGCGGCTCCACCTATTACCAGTGAAGGAAAGGAAGAAAGAATGCTGACGAACCCCACCCTCGACCAGATGCAGGCCCTCGGTCTGGCCGGCATGGCTGCCGCCTGGCGCGAACTGGCCGAACGCAACAACGCCAACGAGCTCAGCCGTGACGAGTGGCTCGGCCTGATGCTCGACCGGGAGGTCGCCATGCGGGCCGACAAGCGCGTCCGGAACCGGCTCGCCTCAGCCAGGCTGCGCTTTCCCGAAGCCTGCATCGAGGACATCGACTTTGCCGCGCCGCGCGGACTCGACCGGCGCAGCACCATGGCGCTCGCCCAGGGCGAATGGCTGAAAGCGCATGAAAACCTGATCGTCACCGGCCAGACCGGAACCGGCAAGTCGTGGCTGGCCTGCGCCTTCGGACGGCAAGCGGCACGGCTCGATCATTCCGTGCTCTATGTGCGCGTGCCGCGCCTGTTCGAGGATTTGGCGCTCGCTCGTCTCGATGGCCGCTTCCCACGCCTCATCGACAAACTCACCCGCGCGCAACTGCTCATCCTCGATGACTTCGGAACCCACAGCCTCACCGACCAACAGCGCTTCCATCTGTTCGAAATCGTCGAGGAACGCTATCGCCGCAAATCCACCCTGATCACCGCCCAGGTCCCGGTGGCAAGATGGCATGACCTGATCGCAGACCCCACCGTCGCCGACGCCATTCTCGACCGGATCGTGCACAACGCCCACCGCATCGTGCTCCAGGGCGACAGCATGCGAAAGCAAAAGGCCGCGCCCCTCTTGACCGGCGCCGAAAACGGCGAAATCAATCATCCATGAACGCAACAAGGCACCCAAGGACCGACGCCGCCAGACTGTCCCGACATTAGCGAAACCACTGTCCGGGAATTAGCGGAACCCCTGTCCGGCTTTTGCGAAATACGCAAATAGCCAGATGATCCTCGGTGTCGTTGGTTCGTCGGTGAAGACGACATGTGAGGCAAAGTCGACCTGCGCCTGCTCGCCGGGCGGGGTCTCGAAGAATCCTATCCGCGCTCCTATGCCTTTTCCCGTTCGTCAACAGTGGGCAATGGCGTTATCGACCAACCAATTGAGGCGACGGCACGCTGGACTATCGCTTCCGTCTGAGCATAGGTGGGTGAAGCGGCGACGACATGCCCGATGCAGTCTCGGTAATCGCCTTTCCTTACGATTGGCGCCTTAGACTTAACATACAATCTTATCTCTGCGACACCTGGTAAAGCAGCTGCCCGGCCAGCGCCATCGGTCCAATCGAGGGTGCCATCGCTATCAGCAACAAGAAATCGCCCAACCGCAGTCCGCGAGTCTCTTTTGCGCAAGTTCGGTTCATCGCCGATGACAAGCTTGATGTGCTCGGTAATGAGATCGACACCGTGAGCAAGCTTAATCAGTAGAGGAGTGGGCGCACCACTAAGACGCGGATTGACTTCAATGACGACTGGGCCACGTTTGGTCAACCGGAGTTCAACACTTTTTGGCCCCCAGTCAAGGCCGAGAGCTGGCAAACAGCTCAGCGAAACATCGGCCATACGCTCATGCTCCTCATCAGTTAGCGGGGCCGGAAAAGTGCACTCTCGATAGACGAAGTGCGGTGGCGGATGGTAGTCAGCGGCGACAATCCCCACGACCTCATGTCCCATCACTGCAGCGACATACGCAGGGCCTTCTGCGAATTCTTCGACCAGCACTCTTGGCGGAGACCGCCATATGTGCTTCCCCTCCAACAGATAGGCCGTATGTTCGGCCAGCTCATCGGGGCTGCGGCACAATCGGACACCCATGCTGCCACTGCCTACGGCTGGCTTAACAATCACGGGAAGGCCGATCTCCGCGGCAGAGCTTTCTACGTCCGTCGCATTCGCTGCCAGGCGATAAGCAGGTATTGCAACGCCGGCCTCTGCGAGGAGCTGACGTTGAACGAATTTGTCGTAGCATTGTTCAATCGACGCGGGATCGGGACCCGGTAGATCAAAACACCGGCAGAGCTTACCAACTGTGGCAGAGACCGACTCGTCGTCGCCCGCAAAGCCGGTGATGCCGGCAATGCCAAATGTGGCATGCAGCCGGGAACATTCCTGGATTAGCGCATCGAGATTGTCTATATCGACACGGATTGTCTGAAGGTTTTCCGCTGCAAGATATTCGTACTGAGTCGGATCAGCCGACAGTGTAATCGGATGTAAGCCAAGACGCTGAGCCGCTTGGACATAGAGCTGACCATTACCCCTATGACCTTCGATCAGGATGAGCGCTTTCCTTGCCATTGGCTGTCTCCTACGTTGTGTTCCTGCGACCTGCAGGAGCAAAAAATTGGCATCAGCCCGTTCGGCTTAGCCTGACCTCAGAAGTGAAAGTACCATCGCCGACGATTTGCGGTTGCAAAGATTGTGTATTTTTATGCGAAGGATCTGCAACGGCTGGGCTAGCGGGTAGTGTGCCGAGAGTTCGGCAATACGCTGAGGGAAGCCCCACGAATGTGACACCCGCCTTGGAATTGATCTTTCATTCTCGATTGAAGACAAGTCATGCGAGGCGTGGAGCCAGCTTGGGTCGGCCTATTGCGGGGCGGTGCGGTAGTAGCTTAGTTTCGACGTTGAGGCTTGGGCAAGGTTCAGAGCTGACACGTCTGATCGGGGTGCCAAGTCGTCTCAAGTGAGCGGGCCGAACACGTGGATAATCAGATCGAGCTTCGCGCCCTCAGGCATTTCATCCGAGTGTCCGAACTTGGCAGCATCAGCCGAGCTGCGGTCGAGTTGCGCATAGCGCAACCCGCTTTATCCAGGCAAATGCGTCGCCTGGAGGAAACGCTCGGGGTGCAATTGTTCATTCGCGATGGCCGCGGAGTGAGGTTGACGGAAACTGCCGCCAAGCTCCGCGACGAAGTTGCGAATGTCTTGCTGCGGCTAGACAACGCTTGCCTTCAAGCTCGGATCGATGAAGGGAGTCCCTCCGGCGTCATTCGCGTGGGAGTTCTGCCCAACCTGGGTCCAACCTTCATGGCGGAGCTTATTTTAGGCTGCCGTCAACAATTCCCCCGTGTTAAGCTGAAATTGATCGAGGGGTTCACCTTTCAAACCGCGAACTGGATCCAGAGCAAGCAGATAGATCTAGGCTTCGCTTACGATGTCGATAGTTATCGCCATCTGAGTCCCGAATTCCTTTTCAAAGAAAAGGTTTATTTGGTTGGATCAACAAAGAATTGGCCCTTCGGTGAGAGGGTCTTGTTGTCTGAATTGGAGGGCCTTCCGCTGATTATTCCGGCGCCGCCGAGTTACACGCGGCGACGCCTGGAGGCAGCCGCACACGACCAACAGGTGGAATTGACATTCAAGTACGAGATCGACTCGATACCTCTCATTAAGCGAATGATTGCACTGGATGAAGGCTACGGGATTTTTAGTCGTGCGTGCTTGTGGGAAGATCTCGAAGGCCCGAATCTATCTGTCGCGGCGATTGAGCGGTCTTCGCTAAGCTTTGAATTGGCGCTAACAACCGCATATGGGACAATACTGCCGCCCGCCGCACGGCACATCATATCATTTGTTGAGCAGATGGTTCGACGTTATGTCGAGCTCGGGCGCTGGTCGGGCGAGTTTATCACTGGCGGCCCGAGTTCATCGACCAACACTTGAAGTGGCTGGAGCACCGGCGGGCCGCTGGCTAACTGACTATTTGTGATCGCCTGCAACGCACCTACTCGCGAGGTGGTTGCCGATCTTCGGAGGGCGCAGGTGTGCTACTGGCGCGCTTCCATTCTATTCGTCAATTGGTAGAGCCAATGATGCCTTAATTCGATCCATTACGACCATGGTTTTAAAGCCCTTGATATCGGGGTGCTCATGAAAAAAGCGACGGGTAAATGCCTCGTACTCGACCATATCACGCACCGAAATTGCGAGAACAAAATCGGCCTCACCTGTCACGTAATATCCGTTCATAATCTCGGGCGTGCGCCGGATCGCTTGTTTGAAACGATCGATGATGTCAGCGCGATCGCGCTCTAAAGTGATAGAGGCTAGCATGAGCATGGGCCTGCCGATCGCTTCTGGCGAGATTACAGCAACATCTGCCTGAATTACGCGCGCATCTCGAAGTCGCTTCAATCGCCGCTGGCATGCGGTTGCCGAAAGGCCTGCAAGTTCGCCCAATTCCTCTGTGGTAAGGCGATTATTACGCTGTACGGCAATGAGGAGTTTCCGATCAATTCGGTCCAAGTCTGGCGGCGGGGTATGCAACATTGGGGGCTCCTCGCAGGAAAACTGCACGTTCTTGCCAATATTAGCCCAACTTCTGCGATGTCTCGCTCATACCGATTCCATATATCCGTTATGCGCTGGCTGTCTCCGGGTCGCCTGGCAGGGCGCGGACGCCCAATACGACCGCGTGATTGGGAACGGCCCGGCTGCTACGGGTGAGGCCATCATCGCCCTCGGCGCATCGGAAGAGGCATGGTATCGATTTCTTGAGATGCGCCCGTCATCGGACCGATCCACGCCAATGGATCGAAGTTTTTTTATGTTGCCCCGATCATCTTAGATGGCAGTGGCGAAGGAGGTTACGGTGATAGGTGATGCCGTGTGATGCCTGGGCCGGAAATGGGTGGGTCGGTGCCACTTGGGCTCCTCCTCGGCTGCCTCGAGGCCGCAGTTCACAGTTGCGCTCGGCGGCTTCGACTTCCACCGCATCCTGGCGGCGCGACATCCGATGCGGTGCTGCGATGCTGTTACCCGCAACCAGCACTACTCGCTCAGCGAATTTGCAGAACTCTAGGCAAATACGGCCAGCACATGGCGGTGCCACAATCCAGTACCTGTTTTTCCGTTCCTTTGGTCTGTCCAGTGGAGGGACAGCGCCCCAAAAACGCCGGTTTCCTGCGCGACAAAGTAAAACTTTGCGCAGCATGGTGACCGCGGGCTTGGTAGGGTTGGGGCGCTCGCTGGCAGGCTGCAGTTTCCGCACAGCGCTTCAAGGCCTGCGGCTCGTCTTACGTCAAGGAAAAAGATGATCTCTGAACGCAGCATTTCAGTCAGTGGTATCGGGACCTCATACTATGAGAGCGGAATAGGCGAGCCTATCGTATCCCTGCACGGTGCCGGCTTCGGCGCAGACGGAAAAAGTTCCTTTGTGCGTCAGCTCAACGACCTATCCGATCAGTTCAGGGTTATCGCGGTAGATCAACTGCAGTGTGGCGGGACCGATTATCCCGCCGATCAAAAATTCGTAAATCGCCTTGGTCGTGTAGACCACGTGATTGGCTTCATCGAAGCGCTGGGGTTGAAGCAGATCACCCTCGTCGGTCATTCAGAAGGGTCATTCGTCGCCGCGCGGGTCGCGATCCTGCGTCCGGATCTTGTCTCGAGGCTTGTATTGCTGACAGCCAGTTCCGTCTCTCCGGCCTATGGGGACGACCGCGACGAAACTTGGTGGCAGGCCTATACGGAAGCTTACGACAATTCCAGTCCGATGCCGAGCGAAGAGGAATACGTCGCCGCCTGGCGAAAGAGCACCCGCGCCTATGGGCAGGATGTGGAAGAGGCTAAGAGAGAGGCCTATCGGCGGGCCGCGGCGCGCGGGCAATACGAGATTCTCCAGAGCCTGCCCGAAGAAGAAACCAATCTCCGTCTGTATGTTGTGCTGCAGCAAACCCATGTGTTCCCGTACCTTGATCGGCTTCGGGCCGAGACATTGATTATCTGGTCCAAGAACGACCCCACAGTGCCGCCTGACCGCGGTATAAAGCTGGCAAAGCTGATCAAGAATTCGGATTTCCACCTGCTGAACAATGCGGGGCATGACGTCCAGATCGACCAGAGCGAAGCAGTGAACAGACTCATCCGGCACTGGACTGCTAAATCACCAACTAAGGGAAACTAGCAACTGTTCGATCCCAGGTGGCTGCGGGGGCGAATACTGCAACGCCCTTGCGCGGGTGCGCCATCTGTTTCTGAGGAAGAGATATGCAGAACAAACTGAGGGTCGCTCAATCAAAGCTGATTGGCAACGCATGCCATGGCAATCTCGACCGGGGGCAGGGCAGTTGTACCTACATGTTTGCCGGTATTCTGTTAATTAGGGCAGGAGTTTTGACGATGGATTTGACGGCGCAACTCATCAGGCACGTTATTGAAACGCACAAAGAGACAATACCTAAGGAGTCGATTGAACGCGCGAAACTTTCCATTCTCGACACGCTTGCCAGCGCGATCGGCGGATCGGATGACCAGATCGCGCACTTCGCTCGTCGGCTGGGCAGCTTGTCCGGCGGCAAGGCAGAATGCACCGTCTGGGTTTCTGGAGAAAAGCTTCCTGCCTGCTTGGCGGTCCTTGTCAACGCCACCACAGCTAGAGCCATCGACTTTGATGATACCTACGAGCTTTGTATCAACGGCTGCCACGCCAGCGCTTACAATGTGCCGCCGGCGCTGGCGCTCGCGGAACGCGATCCTTCGATTACCGGGAGCGAATTGCTCATCGCATTAGCGACGGCTATGGATCTGCACATGCGTCTTGCGCGTAGCGTGACGAGCCATTCTTTGAAAACCGGCCGCGATAATATTGTCGCAGTGTGGGGCACCACCGCGGTTAGCACAAAATTGCTGCGGCTCGATGAAGAGAAAACCCGTAATGCATTCGGCATCGCTTACGCCCACGCCGCCGGGGAAGTACAGATGTATGAGGAAGGCGCGCACACTGTGGCGCTGCAACAAGGATTGCGGGCGCGTTCGGGGGTGGAATCGGCCCTGTCTGCTATGGTGGGTTTCAACGGTCCGCGGGAGCCGTTCTTTGGTAAGTATGGCTTCTACAGAGCCTTCGAACCGAGCTACGACGTCGATTTGCTTATGGAGAAGCTTGGTGAGGATTATGTGAACACTGAGATCAGCTTCAAAGCTTGGCCGGCTTGCAGGGCTATGCATCCCGGGATCGATGGAGTGAAGCAATTGCGCGACAAGCACGGCTTCAAGGGGGAGGATATTGTCTCACTTGAGCTCGGGGTGAACCGTCTCGTCGCTGAGAGTTATGTGGTACAGCCGCGCGTCCAAAAGTGGAACCCAAAGGACCCGGTCGTCGCGCGCTTCAGCCTGCCTTACGTCATCTCTGTCGCGGCCCAACACGGCAGAGTAGGAATCAACGATTTCCGTCCGGAAGCATTTGAGGATCCGGCTGTGCGCCGCATCATGGCTGTCACGAAGATTGAAGTTGATCCAGAGATCGATCGTACTCACGGTCTGCATCAAAATTCGCCGACAGCAGTTACTGTGAAGCTAAGGGGCGGCGCAGAACATTTCATTCGGATTGACAAGCCATTCGGCCATCCGGACAATCCGGCTTCGCTCGCCGATGGCATGCGTAAACTTAAAGCTTGCGCCGAAACGTCCATGTTGCCGTTCTCCGATACACAGCTCGAGTCGATTGGGGAATTCGTCGAGGACCTTGATAAGCGGCCCACGTTGGCACCGCTATTCGAGCTGCTTGTTGGCGGTAAGTAGTCACGAACGTGCGAAATCAATGCTGGATCTCGGCCGCACTGGCTGCGCGCTTGCGATAATGGAGTTGCTCGCTGACGAAGCCAAGCGCAACCGTTCGCGGCCTCAGCACGGCGTGGTCTTCGCTGGAAAAGCATATCGTATTCAGAAAGCCGCTTAACGAAGGTCGATCGGACGGACTTGAAGGTGCTGAAGAGATTCAACTCGACGTATACGGGGCGACGGTTGCGTGTTTGAAGCCGGCCCCGCAGTCGTCTGCTACTCAAGACGTCCACCACGAAATTCATGTATCCAAGGCGACGGCTCAAGGAGTGAGCCCGTCGGCCGGCCTGGAAGGCGGCTTGACGCTTTTCCTGGTTGCCCGATCACGTCGGCTCACGTCGAATGTCCGGCGCTTACGGTTGTGATAACTCCGCTCAATTCCCCGTGTTTCAGACCGGTCATCTGGGCGATCGTGCGCGAATGACGCCTAAACGCCGATTTCCTGCGGCGTTAGAAGGACAATTCGTTCAATGCGGCACATTGGTGCTGGTACTGTACTCAAAATAGAGGCCGCATTGTCCGGCCCCAAGGGAACATGTCTGAAATGAGGAGCATCCAAATGTCGCAGGAACTTGACTATCTTAGCCTCCGCGTCGCTGCGGGCGGGCTGAGCCGGCGTGAATTTCTCGGCCGTGCGACGGCGCTCGGCGTGAGCGCCGCCTTCGCCAACTCGCTTCTTGCCGGCGGCGCGAAGGCGCAGGTGCCGCAAAGGGGCGGCATTCTGAAAGCCGGCCTCCAGGGCGGTGCGGCGACCGACAGCCTCGACCCAGGGGCCTTCTCAGCCTCGGTCGCGATTGCCTTCAGCAAATGTTGGGGCGAGTTGCTGATGGAACTGACCCCCGACGGTGGCGTCGAAAGCCGTCTCGCCGAGGAAGTCGGTTCGTCCAAGGACGCCAGGACCTGGACGATGAAGATCCGCAAGGGTGTCGAGTTCCACAACGGCAAGACCGTTACAGCGCAAGATGTGGTGGCGACACTTGAGCGTCACTCCGACGCGAAATCAAAATCCGGCGCGCTGGGCTTGCTAGGGACCATCGACACGATTAAGGCGAATGGCGACGAGGTCGTGGTGACGCTGAAGGGCGGCAATGCTGATTTCCCTTATATGATGACCGATTATCATCTCGTCATTCAGCCAAACGGGGGCAAGGACGATCCGGCCGCCGGCATCGGCGCCGGCCCCTACAAGGTCACGGTCAACGAGCCCGGCGT
>NZ_RZOM01001110.1:0-1998 GCF_003999175.1 Mesorhizobium sp. M7A.F.Ca.ET.027.03.2.1
CTTCATCGAGGGACCGTCGAACCGGGTGGCCTTCGCCGCCGCCAAGGCGGTAGCGGAATCGCAATCGAGCGCAGTGCGCTTCAATCCGCTTTTCCTTCACGCAACCGTCGGGCTCGGCAAGACACATTTGCTGCAGGCCATCGCTGCGGAATCGCTGAAGCAAAACCCCAAGTCGCGCGTCGTCTATCTCACGGCCGAGTATTTCATGTGGCGCTTTGCCACCGCGATCCGCGACAACAACGCGCTGACGCTCAAGGAACAGCTGCGCGACATCGACCTGCTCATCATCGACGACATGCAGTTTCTGCAGGGCAAGTCGATCCAGCATGAATTCTGCCACCTCATCAACATGCTGCTCGACAGCGCCAAGCAGGTCGTCGTCGCCGCCGACCGGCCGCCATCGGAACTGGAATCGCTCGAACCGCGGGTCCGTTCGCGCCTCAATGGCGGTGTCGCGCTTGAAATGTCGGCGCCCGATTTCGCCATGCGCCTCGGCATGCTCAAATTGCGCCTTGCCACGGCCAGGAGCGACGACGCATCGCTCGACATTTCGGAGGAGATCCTCAATCACGTCGCCCGCACCGTGACCGGCAGCGGACGCGAGCTGGAAGGCGCCTTCAATCAGCTTTTGTTCCGTCAATCCTTCGAGCCGCAGATCACCATCGACCGGATCGACGAAATCCTCGGCCACATCTATCGCACCGGCGAGCCGAAGCGTGTCCGTATCGAGGACATCCAGCGCATCGTGGCGCGTCACTACAATGTGTCGAAGACCGAATTGCTGTCCAACCGGCGCACGCGCACCATCGTCAAGCCGCGGCAGGTCGCCATGTACCTGTCGAAGGTGATGACGCCGCGCTCGCTACCCGAGATCGGACGGCGTTTCGGCGGCCGCGATCACACCACGGTGCTGCATGCCGTGCGCAAGATCGAGGACCTTTCCGGCAACGACAACACGCTGGCGCAGGAACTTGAGCTTCTGAGGCGGTTGATCAACGACCAGGCCTGATCCTCCGGGGATGGCCGAGCCGGAACAATACCGGAATTCAATGGCTTGCCAGTGCGGCGCTGGGCCTGGATCGGGCCCGTGGCGCCGCCTGGAAGCGATCTGGATTTCGGTTTTACGACACTGGCTCGCGGACTTCGGGCGCGTTATCCCCAGAAAGCCCGCGTAGCCGGCCTGAACCGGTGGCGCGGGCTTGCGTTTGCTGGTTTTTTCCTGTCAGTTTACGCAGATTCTGAGCCTGTTCAGACCTTTCGCGGGACGCCGCTCACTGGTGACCCGTCATTCATTCAAGCGAGCCTGTTTCGTCATGCGTGTTATCCTGGAACGGTCCAATCTCCTGAAGTCGCTCAACCACGTCCATCGCGTGGTCGAGCGGCGAAACACCATACCGATCCTGTCCAACGTGCTGCTCAGCGCCGAAGGCGCCAGCCTTGAAATGAAGGCGACCGATCTCGACCTCGAGGTGACCGAAGCGACACCCGCCAAGGTGGAGCGCGGCGGGGCGACGACAGTCCCGGCACATCTGCTCTACGACATCGTGCGCAAGCTTGCCGATGGCGCCGAGGTGATGCTGAAGACGGACGAGGACGGCAACGCCATGACGGTGACGTCTGGCCGCTCGAGCTTCCGCCTTCAGTGCCTGCCGCAATCCGACTTCCCGGAGCTCTCGGCCGGATCGTTCTCGCATATCTTCCGTCTCGACTCGGTTGCCCTGAAAGGCCTGATCGAGAAGACCCAATTCGCCATCTCCACCGAGGAGACGCGTTATTACCTGAACGGCATCTATCTGCACACGCATGAGGTCGGCGGCAAGTTGAAGCTGCGCTCGGTAGCGACCGACGGCCACCGCCTGGCGCGCGCCGAGATCGATGCGCCAGCGGGTTCCGAAGGCATGCCGGGCATCATCATTCCGCGCAAGACGGTGAGCGAGTTGCAGAAGCTCGTCGACGATCCGGATGTCGCGGTCACCACCGAACTGTCGGACACCAAGA
>NZ_RZOM01001111.1:0-1997 GCF_003999175.1 Mesorhizobium sp. M7A.F.Ca.ET.027.03.2.1
CGTTGACGCCGAGATCCTTGCCGGCCTTGCGGGCGCCGGCCAGAACGATCTGCCAGTAGAAGGACGTGGTGTCCTTGACGATGATCGGAATGGTGACGTCCGCCGCCGAAACCGGCGCCGAATGCATGACGCCGGCGAGCATCGAAGCTGCTGCCAGCGCCATGACGGCGCGGCGGTTGAGAATGCTGGTCACGAATTTCATGAGGTTTCCTCCCTAAGTCGCCCGGTGAACGATACGGAGCTCCGTTCGGATAGGCGCGGCCCAAACAGAACTTTATCAATAAAAAACAATTGCCATGTTTTGATAATGCATCGAACAGATCGATGCAAGCGGTGTTTGATCAGTCCTTGCGAGGTCTGGCAGAAGCAAATCCACCGCGCTGCTCCCCATTGGCGCCGTCACACTTCCGTTCCGTTCCGGGAACGTATGGAATATTAATTCCATCATTTCGTCAATATGGAATATACATTCCTTCGGGTGACTGCAAGAATATGAAATTTCACGCCAACTCCTGCACCAGTGTGTAGGGACGATATCTGGCGTATTCCGTCTCCGGCACGTCGATGTCGAGCAGTTGGAGGTTGCGCGTCAGGTTCGCCAGCTTGGCGGTGCCGGTCAGCACGGTGGCGACGGCAGGTTCATGCAAGGGGAATTGGAACGCTGCGGCGGCGAGCGGATAGCCTCCCTCGGCGGCGATCCTTTCCATTGCGCCGACGCGGTCGAGCACGTCATGGCTGGCAGGGCGGTAGTCGAAATGCGCGCCTTGCACCGGCCCGGTCGCCAGGATACCGGAGTTGAACACGCCGCCAATGACCAAGGAGGTCTGCCGCGCCCGGCACAGGGGCAGCAACTCCGCTTCGGCGCTGCGGTCGAGCAAGGAATAGCGGCTGGCGAGCAGGATGCAGTCGAGCGGCGCCTCGCGCATCACGTCCAGACAGATCTGCACTTCGTTGACGCCAAGCCCATAGGCGGAAATGACGCCGGACCGTTTCAGCTCTTCAAGTGCCTTGAGGCCGCCGTCCATCAGGTCGCGAAAGTGCAGCTTGGTCTTCTCGACACCATGGGTGTAGGCGCCGATGTCGTGGACAAACAGGATGTCTATCCTGTTTAGGCCAAGCCGCGCATAGCTGAACTCGACCGACCGCATGATGCCGTCATAGGAATAGTCGTAGTCGAGCGCGAAGGGCAGCGGATCGACATAGGAGTGATCGGGAACCTGATCGTCCGGCACCGGGCGGAACAGCCGGCCGACCTTGGTCGACAGCACATAGGAATCGCGCGGCTTGTAGCGCAGGAAGTCGCCGAAGCGGCGCTCCGACAGCCCGAAACCGTAGAAGGGTGCGGTGTCGAAATAGCGCAGGCCGGCATCCCAGGCGCCCTGCAGCGTCTCCATCGCCGCTTCGCGCGAACAGGCGCGGTAAAGGCCGCCAAGTGCAGCGCCGCCGAAGCTGACCTCGGTGACTTCCAGCGCTGTCTGGCCGATGCGGCGTCTTTCCATGCACAACCTCCCCGTTGCCCGCCGCTGACCGGCGCGCAGTCTACTTTATATCAGTAAAATCTAAAGTGTTGCGCCCAGATGCCAGGGCACGAACTCGTTGTCGCCGTAGCCGAAGTCCTCGCTCTTGGTCTTGCGGCCGGAAGCCGTCTCGACGATCAGTTCGAAGATCTCGCGACCCATACCGGCGATGGTCTTTTCGCCCGAGGCGATGACGCCGCAATTGACGTCCATGTCCTCTTCCATCTGGTGGTACATGGTCGAGTTGGTGGCGACCTTGATCGACGGCGTCGGGCGGCAGCCGAAGCATGAGCCGCGGCCGGTGGTGAAGACGATGACGTTGGCGCCGCCCGCCACCTGGCCGGTCGCCGAAACCGGGTCGTAGCCGGGCGTGTCCATGAACACCAGGCCGCTGCCAGTGACTTTTTCGGCGTAGCCGAAGACGCCGTTGAGGGGCGTCTGACCGCCCTTGGCGACCGCGCCGAGCGACTTCTCCAGGAT
>NZ_RZOM01001112.1:0-1997 GCF_003999175.1 Mesorhizobium sp. M7A.F.Ca.ET.027.03.2.1
GTTTGGTCTGGTCGAGGACGGCGTCGAGATTGCTGCCTATGACGGGATCGGTGAGATCGTACTCCTGCGCCCTCGCCCGCGCCCTGTCGGCGTCGAGGTCGACAAGGCCGACAATGGCGAGCCCGTCGATCTGCCTGATGGCATCGAGCCAAGCCTTGCTCATCGCTCCGCAGCCGACCAGGACGGCATTGATCATCCGGCGCTCCTCCTCCGCTCGGTCCCTCCAGACCGGTCGTCACGGCATCCACGGCAAGACCGTAAACGTTTTTCCGTAAACGTTTACGACAACACACCCGAAGGCGTAGAATGTCAATTGGCCCTTGGCGAAAATCGTCCTGTCGCCTTGGCCTGAGCGGCTACCGGTGCTAGCCAAGCAAGGGGGAGTACAGTCACTTGGCATCCAGCATTCACGACCTTGCCCGTCACCTGAACATTTCGATCGGCACGGTGTCGCGGGCGCTGAACGGCCGCGCCGACGTCAATGCCGACACACGCAAGCGCGTGCTCGAGGCGGCCAGGGCGCTCAATTATTCGCCGAACCAGTCCGGCCGCAGTCTCAGGCAAGGCGCCACCCATTCGATCGCCTTCATGCTGCAGCCGCATCCGGGCGACCAGCAATATGGCGAACCGTTCTTCATGCCGTTCCTGATCGGGCTGCAGGCCAAACTCGCCGAAAGCGGGCTCGACCTGATCGTGGTCATGGGTGCGCCCGGCGACTACCAGCAAGAGCGCTTGCGCCGGGTCGTCGAGACGCGCCGCGCCGATGCCGTGGTGCTCGCCTGGACCCGGCGCGAGGACGATCGCATCGATTACCTGACCCAGGCTGGTTTCCCCTTCGCCACGGTCGGTCGCAGCCGCTCCGGGGCCAAGCCCTATCCCAGCCTCGACCTCGATTTCGAAAAGGCCGGCGCCGATGCGGTCGACCGGCTTGTGGCGCGAGGCCATCGCCGCATCGCCGCCATCCGCCCGGCCCTCGACCTCAATTTCAGCTATCTGTTCCTCGACGGCTATAGCAAGGGCTTGTTGAGACACGGCATCGAAGTCGACCCGGAACTGATCGCGGACGGTTTCATCAACGAGGCCGGCGGCTACGCCGTGACACCGAGGGTCATGCGTTCCAAGAACCCGCCGACCGCCATCATCTTCAACAATGACGTGATGGCGCTCGGAGGGTGCAAGGCACTGGCCGAGATGGGCATCAGGCCGGGCCAGGACATCGCGGTGACAGTCATCGTCGACACGCCGCTCTGCCGCTATTTTTCCCCGGCTCTGACTGCCTTCCGCCCAGCGCTGGAGCCGATGGGACAGCGGCTCGCTGAAATGCTGTTGGCGTCGCTTCCCGCCTTCGCCGGCCCGCAGGGGCCGCGGATCATCCGCGAGGTCTGGCCGCTGGAACTGGTGGCGCGGGACAGCGATTGATGATGGCAGCAGGACCGCCGATGTCGTCCTCCCTCAACAGCACACCGGTGCCGCAGTGCACCGGCCGCAACCTTGAATGCGCGGGAGGCGCTGCAGGTTCCGGATCGCGCCACAACCAGGGCGATCGGCGAGAGCCAGCCTTAAGATACCGGCGCCGCTCCGCCCTCTGCCGTGCGCCGCGCGATGAACTCGTCCAGCATGCCTGAGGTCGCGACGGCCGAGGCCGGTGGTGCGAAATCGGCAAGCACCCGCCTCCAGACACCGGTGGCGCGCTCGCTCGCAGTCTTCGAGCCGCTTTGGGTCCAGTTGCCGAAATTCGACCAGTCGGCCACCAGCGGCTCGTAGAAAGCGGTGCGGTAGCGAGCCATGGTGTGGCCGGCCGAAAAGAAGTGCCCGCCCGGCTGCACCTCGGCGATCGCTTCGAAACCGATCGTATCGGTGTCGCCGGGCGTCGCGGCACAAAGTTCAGCCACCGTCTGCAGCGCCTCGATGTCGGTGATCAGCTTCTCGAAGGAGACACTGAGGCCGCCCTCCAGCCAGCCGGCGGCATGGATGCACATCGTCGCCCCGGCCAGCAC
>NZ_RZOM01001113.1:0-1992 GCF_003999175.1 Mesorhizobium sp. M7A.F.Ca.ET.027.03.2.1
TCGCCGGAGCGTTTGGCGCAGGCGAAGCCGGCTTTGCCGGCCCCTCGCCGCCGTCAGGATTGCGGAAGAAGCGGAAGAACTCCGAGTTCGGCGACAGCACCATCGTCGTTCCGGTGTTGTCCAGCGCCGTGCCATAGGCATTCATCGACCGGTAGAAGTCGAAGAAGGCCGGATCGCGCTGATAGGCTCCCGCGAAGGTGGCGCTGCGCTGGGCTTCGCCCTCGCCGCGCAGGATTTCCGACTCTTTCTGCGCTTCGGCGACGATCTCGACCACTTCGCGATCGGCGCGGGCGGTGATGCGCTGTGCCGCTTCATTGCCGCGCGCCCTCAGCCGCGCAGCTTCCGCCAGGCGTTCCGCCTTCATGCGGTCGAAGGTCTGCTGCGAGACTTCGGCCGTGAGATCCGTGCGGCGGATACGGACATCCTCGATCTGCAGGCCGAGCGATGTGGCGTCGGGCCTGAGCTGGTCGCGGACTTCGCGCATCATCACGGTGCGCTGTTCGGAAAGTGCGGCCTCGAAATCACGCAGACCGTAGACACGGCGCAAGGCAGCGTCGAGACGCGTCCTGAGCCGGGCTTCTGCCAGTTCGATCTGACCCGACACGGTGGAGCGGAAGACCCGCGGATCCGAGATGCGGTAGGCGATGAAGGCGTCGACCTCATAGAACTTGCCGCCTGACACCTGGACGCGGATGTTGTCGAGGTCGAAGCGCAGCACCCGGTTCTCGATCAGTTGCACGGTGTCGGCGTCGAAGAACGAGAACGGCGCCTTGAAGTAGATGCCGGGTTCGCTCTTGACGTCGACGATCTCGCCGAACCTGAGCACCAGCGCCTGCTGGCGCGCATTGACCACGAAGACCGACGAATAGAGCAGGAACAGGATAACCGCTGCTGCGACGACGATGATGGGAAGACGGTTGGCCATCACTGGTTACCTCCCGTAACGCCACTGGGCGCAGCGGGCGCCGGCGCTTTCGGTTGCAGTGCCGGCAGCGGCAGATAGGGAACGACCCCTTGACCGTTGCCCTGCTCGACGATGACCTTGCTCGAATCCTTCAGAACCTTCTCCATGGTTTCCAGGTAGAGGCGCTTGCGCGTTACATCGGGCGCCTTGGCATATTCGTCATAGACCGAGATGAAGCGCTGTGCCTCACCCTCGGCTTCCTGCACGACCCGGTTCTTGTAGGCGGCCGCGTCTTCGCGGATCTGTGCGGCCTCGCCGCGCGCCTGGCCGAGCTTCTGGTTGGAGTACTGGTTGGCCTGCTCGACGAACTTGTCCTCGTCCTGCTCGGCGCGCTGCACCTCGTCGAACGCATCGGCCACTTCGCGTGGCGGTGCCGCATCCTCGATCGAAACGGCGTTGACGTTGAGACCGGCCTTGTAGCCGTCCAGCGTCGTCTGGATGATTTCACGCACCGAGGCGGCAATGCCCTGGCGATCGTCGCGGAAGATGTCCTGCGCCGGCCGGCGACCGACGGCTTCACGCATGGCGCTTTCGGCTACCTGCCGCAGCATACCGTCGGGATCGGACACATCGAACAGATACGCGCTCGGGTCGGAGACCTGATAGGCGACCGAGAACTGGACGTTGACGATGTTCTGGTCGCCGGTAAGCATCAGCCCGGACGTGTTGCCACTTGTCGCGCCGCCGCCGCCGATATCGACGAGCTGCTCGGAAATCTTGGCCGTCTCGACGGTTTCGAGCGGCCACCAATGGAAATGCAGGCCAGGCTGCGACAGTTCGGTCTTCGGCTTGCCGAAGCGCAGTTCGACCGCGACCTCGTCGGGCTGCACGGTATAAACCGCCTTGAACGCCCACAGCACCACAAGTGCAGCCGCGATCAGCGCGAAGATAGCCGGGCTCGCGCCGCCGCCACCCGGAAGAGCGCGCCGCAGCCGGTCCTGGCCGCGGCGGATGATGTCTTCGAGATCGGGGGGCGAGCCCTGTGGCCCGCTGGGTCCCTTTGGACCCTGCCCCCAGGGTCCCTGATT
>NZ_RZOM01001114.1:0-1992 GCF_003999175.1 Mesorhizobium sp. M7A.F.Ca.ET.027.03.2.1
CTGGGAAGGCGAGTGGTCTGAGATAGCGCGGCGCGACGGTGGCCGAAATGTCATCTTCGCGCCGCCAAGGCGAGCCGATGACGTCAAGGATCTAGGTTCGAACTGTTCGAGGAATAGGGCACATGCCGCAATTCGTGGCCCCGGAGCGAACCGCCGCATTCATCGAGCGCATCGCCGGCCGGCGGCTTGCTGGTCAGGGTCTCACCCGAGCCTCACGACAATTTCAAGGAACCATTCGGCTGACTACCGGGTTTTGTGAGTGCCGCACCAAGGCGGCTAAGATACGGAGTGATTCAATGGTTACAAAAATTCTCGCAGCATCTGTTCTGACGATCGGTCTCGCAACATCGGCGATGGCGCAGTCACTGGACGACAGGTATTCCAACAATCGTGATTGGTGGCTGTTCGGCAACAACGACCAGACAACTGTCGACCCCTATACCACGGGAAGCATCCGTGACGGCTCCGGGTTGAACACCCAACGCAACACCGGCGCAATAGGCCCATGTGCCCACAACACGCCAGGCCCGGACGCTAACGCTGGGCAAAACGTCAACGATCAGTATTGCGGCAAATAGGCCGCTAGCCCGTCCTCTCTTTGGACGGCTGCGGCTGGCGTCCTGCCTGGCCGCTCGACATCAGCCGCATAAATTAATCTGAGACTTCTGTCTGCGGCCGGTCGCGGCCGTCGGCCAGTTCGTCGTGCCATTTGCCTTCGGCGTCCTCATACTGGATGCCGTCGGTCGCTCCGGCGACCTGCTGCTCGGCCGAGGCGATTTCGGCCGCACGCAATGCGTCCTGATGCGTGGGAAACGTCTCGGAAAAGGTCGCTCCGACCTTGTAGGCCCAGCCGCCGTCATGTTCGACGATCTTGTAAGTCAGCTTCGCCATGGAAAACCTCCGGTTGAAAGGTCCGTCTGCTCAATGCAGCCGGTCGTCGGGCAGTCTGTCGTCGGGCACCAGCACTTCCGATTCCTTGGCGGCTTCAATCAGCGCCCGGCGCGCATCTGCTGTCGAACGATAACCTTCCAGCACTTTGAGGCAAGTGTCGAGGGCATCACGATGGCGCGGGCCGCGATTGAGCGGCCACACCGTCATCAGGCACTCCGCTGCCTCCTGGGCGCTGCGGATGTGGCGATATTTGCCGACGTGGCCAAGTTCGACGACGACCGGCACTTCAAAAGGTTTGTTGTCCATCATGGCCGCAACGCAAAGCAGCCAATTTGGTTGCAACCATGGCCGCCAGCCTGCGCCCAAACGTCTCAGAGGCTGTTTGAAGGCTCTAACCTGCGGCCAGCGCTGCAACCGGCAAGAATGCCCTGAACAGGTTTCCTCCCAAGCCCAGCCACGCCCACTCACGCCAACAGCTTGCGGACGGAATAGCAGCGAAGCACCGTCAAGCTGTCTGGAGACAGGAGGGGCGCGCGTGTCGGGAGCGCGGACCGTTCAGCCCGTCGCCTTCATCCAATGTTGCATCGTGGTCACCGAACGGGCGAGCTGCGGCGCCGGGTGGATCGTTTCGCTGAATGTCGCCGCCGCACGCCATCCCCAGCGCGGATCAGCCAGGAAGGCTCGCGCCAGCGCCACCATGTCGGCGCGGCCCTCGGTGAGGATCGCTTCGGCTTGCCTGGGGTCGTCGATCAGGCCGACGGCGCGGGTCGGAATATCAGCACCCTTGCGCACCGCTTCCGCCAGATGCACCTGATAGCCAGGGCCGGTGGGCAATTTCTGCAACGGCGAATTGCCGCCGCTCGAGCAGCAGAGATAGGCAACGCCCTCGTCCTTGAGCGCCTTGGCCACTTCGATCGCGTCCGCTACGTCGAAGCCGCCATCGACCCAATCCATCACCGACAGCCGCGCGCCGAGCATCAGCTTTGGCGTAGCCTTGCGCACCGCCTTGGCGATCTCGACGACAAGACGCATGCGGTTTTCCAGCGAGCCGCCCCAGCGGTCCGTGCGCTGGTTGGACAAGGGCGACAGGAACTGGAAGAT
>NZ_RZOM01001115.1:0-1985 GCF_003999175.1 Mesorhizobium sp. M7A.F.Ca.ET.027.03.2.1
CAGCGGCCGGATCAGGTCGAGCGGCCGGCCGTGCAGCGAGACGGTCTCGATGTCCTGCAGCGCCCAGCCAAGGCGCGCGGCCGCCAGCGAAACGGCCGACGGTGCGGGGATGACATGCATCTCCTGTTGCTTGACCTTGCGCGCGAGGTTGGCGCCGACGCCGTGGAAGAACGGATCGCCTGAAGCGAGCACGCAGACGCGCCTGTCGGCAAGCGCCAGCACGTCAGCCATCTCGGCATCGAAAGGAACTGGCCAGGCGCGCGCCTCGCCCTTGGCGAAGGAAGCGACCAGCGCCAGGTGCCGCTTGCCGCCGAAGATGATCTCCGCCTCGGCAATCCGCTGCTTGGCCTCGTCGCCGAGACCCGCTAAACCGTCCTCGCCGATGCCGACGATTGTGAGCCATTTTGGGGTGAGCTTGGCACCGCGCGGACCTTCAGCAGGCATGATGACCCACCGTATTCTGATCCTCGGCGGCACCACCGAAGCCCGGCAACTGGCCGGAAAACTGGCGGCGCGCGCCTCGGTCACGCTGTCGCTGGCCGGCCGCACTGAAAGCCCGGTCGCGCAAGGCGTGCCGGTGCGAACGGGGGGCTTTGGCGGTGCCGATGGATTGGCCGATTATTTGCGGAAAGAGCCTATCGACCTGCTGATCGACGCGACGCACCCCTATGCGGCGCAGATCTCCGCCAATGCGGCGCAAGCCGCCCGCGTGGCCGGTGTGCCGATCCTTGCGCTGCGACGCCCCGGCTGGGAGCCTGTCGAAGGCGACCGCTGGACTGAGGTCATTACATCCGGCGATGCCGCGCGAGCGCTTGGACTGGCGCCGCGCCGTGTTTTCCTGGCGCTGGGCCGGCAAGAGGTCGCTGCTTTCGAAGCTGCGCCCCAGCATCATTATCTCGTCCGCAGCGTCGACGCGATCGAGCCCAAGCTTGCCGTGCCGGATGCGAGCTATCTTCTGGCCCGTGGCCCGTTTCGTGAGGCGGAGGAACGCGCGCTGCTCGAAAAGCAACGCATCGATGTCGTCGTGTCCAAGAACAGCGGCGGCGAAGCGACTTATGGCAAGATCGCCGCGGCGCGGGCGCTTGGCCTCGAGGTGGTCATGATCCAACGGCCAGTCTTGCCGGATGTTCCCGCGGCTGAAAGCGTTGAAGCGCTGACCGTGTTGGTCGATCATTTTGTCCGTCCCGTGGACGAGCGCGGCGTGTAGACCAGCGCCGGCTTCTCCGCGCGCTTGATGATGCGGGTCTCCGGCGAGCCGATGATGATGCAGGTCGCCATGTCGGCCTTCTCTGCCTCGACATCGGCCAGCAGATAGACCTCGATGCGCTCATCCGGGCGGCCGGCGGCGCGGCCGAAAATCACTGGTGTGGTACCAGGCAGGATCGCGGTCAGGCATTCGAAGGCGCGGCCGAGCTGCCAGGGGCGCGCCTTGCTGATCGGGTTATAGAGCGCGATGACGAAGCCGGCGCCGGCCGCCGCCAGCAGGCGCAGTTCGATCAACTCCCATGGCTTCAGATTGTCGGACAGCGAGATGGCGCAGAAATCATGGCCGAGGGGCGCGCCGATGCGGGCGGCGACCGCCAGCATGGCGGTGATGCCGGGCACCACAGCGACATCGACCGCGCGCCATTCGGCCGGGCCGGCCTCGATCGCCTCGCAGACGGCCGCCGCCATGGCGAACACGCCGGGATCGCCACCGGAAACCACCGCGACGTCGTGGCCCTCGGCGGCTTTGAACAGTGCGTCCTTGGAGCGGGCGAGTTCCTCGCGATTGTCGGAAGCGACGCGGGTCTGGTCCGGGCGCAATTCCAGCCGGTCGAGATACGGTTTGTAGCCGTAAAAGAATTTCGCCTCGGCTACGGCGCGGCTGGCTTCCGGAGTGACTTGATCGGCATTGCCGGGCCCAAGGCCGATGACAGTGAGACGGCCGCTCATACTTGCGCTCCCACGGCGCCGGGGCGGCCGGACCAGCCGGCGACCAGCAC
>NZ_RZOM01001116.1:0-1983 GCF_003999175.1 Mesorhizobium sp. M7A.F.Ca.ET.027.03.2.1
CTCCGGGTTCGGCTCGAAGACGATCTTGACGCGAGCGAACTGACCGGTACCGCCGGTCTGCTTCTTGTGCGTGTAGTCCTGCTCGTGCCTGCGGGTGATCGTCTCGCGATAAGCCACCTGCGGTGCGCCGACATTGGCCTCGACCTTGAACTCGCGACGCATGCGGTCGACGATGATGTCCAGGTGAAGTTCGCCCATGCCGGAAATGATGGTCTGGCCGCTTTCCTCGTCGGTCTTGACACGGAAGGACGGATCCTCGGCGGCCAGGCGGTGAAGGGCGAGGCCCATCTTTTCCTGGTCGTTCTTGGTCTTTGGCTCGATGGCGATCTGGATGACCGGATCGGGGAATTCCATGCGCTCGAGAATGACCGGATGCAGCGGATCGCTCAGCGTGTCGCCGGTGGTCGTGTCCTTGAGACCGGCAAGAGCAACGATGTCGCCGGCAAAAGCCTCTTCGACGTCGGCGCGCGAGTTCGCATGCATCTGCAGCATGCGGCCGATGCGCTCTTTCTTGCCCTTCACGGTGTTGTCGACCGAGATGCCCTTGGTGAGCCTGCCCGAATAGATGCGGGCAAAGGTCAGCGAACCGACGAACGGGTCGTTCATGATCTTGAAGGCGAGCATCGACAGAGGCTCGTTGTCGTCGGCGTGACGCTCGATCTCGGCGTCGGTCTTGGCATCGACACCCTTGATGGCGGGAACATCGGCCGGCGACGGCAGATATTCGACGACGGCGTCGAGCAGCGGCTGCACGCCCTTGTTCTTAAAGGCCGAGCCACAGAACATCGGGTAGAACTTGACCGCGATGGTGCCCTTGCGGATCAGCGCGCGGATCTCGTCATTCGACGGCATCTTGCCTTCGAGGTAATTCTCAAGCGCCGTCTCGTCCATCTCGACGGCGGCCTCGATCATCTTCTCGCGGTATTCTTCGGCACGAGCCTTGAGGTCGTCCGGGATCTCCACGACATCCCAGGCAGCGCCCAGCGTCTCGTCGCGCCAGACAAGCGCGTTCATCTCGACGAGGTCGACGACGCCCTTGAACTCGGTCTCGGCGCCAATCGGCAGCTGCATGACAACGGCATGCGCACCGAGGCGCGAACCGACATCTCGACCGAGCGGTAGAAGTCGGCGCCGATCTTGTCCATCTTGTTGCAGAAGATCATGCGCGGAACGCGGTACTTGTCGGCCTGGCGCCAGACGGTCTCGGTCTGCGGCTCAACACCGGCATTGGCATCGAGCAGCGCGATGGCGCCGTCGAGAACGCGCAGCGAACGCTCGACTTCGATGGTGAAGTCGACGTGGCCGGGGGTGTCGATGATGTTGAAGCGGTGCATCTTGCCGTCACGAGCCTTCCAGAAGGTCGTGGTCGCGGCGGACGTGATCGTGATGCCGCGCTCCTGCTCCTGCTCCATCCAATCCATGGTGGCAGCGCCGTCGTGGACTTCGCCGATCTTGTGCGACTTGCCCGTGTAGTAGAGGACGCGCTCGGTGGTCGTCGTCTTGCCGGCGTCAATATGCGCCATGATACCGAAATTGCGGTAGTCTTCGATTTTGTATTCGCGGGCCATCGTAGCTGCCTCTCAGTCTCGTTCGCGCTTTACCAGCGGTAGTGCGCGAAAGCGCGGTTGGCTTCAGCCATCTTGTGGGTGTCTTCACGCTTCTTGACAGCCGTGCCGCGGTTGTTGGCCGCATCCATCAGCTCGCCGGAGAGGCGGTCGACCATCGTGGTCTCGTTGCGATTACGGGCCGCAGCGATCAGCCAGCGAATGGCCAATGCCTGGCGGCGCTCGGGGCGCACATCAACCGGAACCTGGTAGGTGGCGCCACCGACACGACGCGAACGCACTTCAACATGAGGCGCGACATTGTCGAGCGCCTGATGGAAGACGGTGACCGGCTCCTGCTTGGTCTTCGACTGAACCTGGTCGAGCGCGCCGTAGACGATGGTCTCGGCGACCGACTTCTTGCCGTCATACATGACGG
>NZ_RZOM01001117.1:0-1982 GCF_003999175.1 Mesorhizobium sp. M7A.F.Ca.ET.027.03.2.1
CGCCATTGTTGTTGACGAGGATGTCCGGCTCGGGGCAAGCCGCGAGCAGCGCCTTCTGCACCTCCGGCTTCGAAACGTCGCCAACGACTTCCGTCACCGTGACGCCATAGCGCTCGCGCAACTCCGCGGCGGTTTTCGCCACCAGCTCGGCATTGCGCCCGTTGACCACGACATCGCAGCCGGCTTCCGCCAGCGCCATGGCGCAACCGCGCCCAAGTCCCTTGCTCGAAGCGCAGACGATGGCCTTCTTTCCGCGGATACCGAGATCCATGACGATTTCTCCTGTGATTTGGCCGGCAAGCTAGTCCTTCGGCTGGACCAATCGCAACCGTCATACGGTTGTTGCATGAATCGGGGCATAGGCTCGCGAAAGCAACGGTGAAATCGCGATGTCCGGCCAAGAGCCCCGCACTTTCCGCAGCATGTTCATTTCCGATGTCCATCTGGGCTCGAAGGCGGCCAAGGCCGAGTTCCTGATCGATTTCCTTCGATATCACGATGCCGATATCATCTATCTGGTGGGCGACATCGTCGACGGCTGGCGGCTGCGGCGGAGCTGGCACTGGCCGCAAAGCCACAATGACGTCGTGCAGAAACTGCTGCGCAAGGCGCGCAAGGGCGCCAACATCACCTACATCGCCGGCAACCATGACGAGTTCGCCCGCCAGTTCCAGGGCGTGCATTTCGGCGGCATCGTCGTCGCCGACCGTGCCATCCACGAGACCGCCGACGGCAAGCGCCTGCTCGTCATCCATGGCGACCAGTTCGACACCGTGGTCCACAATGCGCGCTGGCTGGCCTATCTCGGCGACCATGCCTATGACGCGGCCATGCTGGTCAACCGCGTGGTGACGCGGCTGCGGCAACTGCTCGGCCTGCCGTATTGGTCGTTTTCGTCCTGGGCCAAGCACAACGTCAAGAAAGCGGTGAACTTCATCGGCTCGTTCCAGACCATGCTTGCGGATGAGGCGCGTCGTTCACACGTCGACGGCGTCATTTGCGGCCACATCCATCATGCCGTCATCGAGAATTTTGGCGATGTCCAGTACATCAACACCGGCGACTGGGTGGAAAGCTGCACGGCCGTGGTCGAGCATTTTGACGGCCGCATGGAAATCCTGACCTGGGCGCAGGTGCTGCCAGAAGCGCCGGACGAGCCCTTTGTCCCGTTGCTCATCAAGGACCGGGTAGGGCAGGCGGCATAGTCCGAAGTCTTTTCAGGCTTCGGAATCGATCAATTAGTCCAACCGGTTTCGTCCGGTTTTCGTCCATGTTAAGGGATCGACACGCGTTGCCGTCCGGTCGAATACAGCGCGATTGGATCGATTCATGGCCCTGCCGCAGCTCTCGCCCGAACAACTCGTCAAGCCGCGCCATTTCGAACTGCGCATGAGCCTGATCTTCGCGACGCTGTACGTGCCGCTCGGAACCCATTTGCCTTATTTTCCACTGTGGCTGCAGGCCAAGGGTTTTCACGCCGAGCAGATCGCCGTCATTCTGGCGGCGCCGATGTTCCTGCGCGTGGTGACGACGCCGTTACTGACCGCGTTGGCCGACCGTGCCAGGGACCGCGCCGATGTCTATGTCGCGCTGATGGCTGCATCACTGCTCCTGTCGGCAGGCTATTTCCTGCCGCCGACCTATGCGATGGTGCTGGCGGTCTCACTGGCGCTGACCATTGTCTGGACGCCGCATTCGCCGATCGCCGACTCGCTGGCGCTTTCGGGTGTCCGCCGCTTCGGTTCGAACTACACAAGCATGCGCAAATGGGGCTCGATCTCCTATCTCTGCGCCAATGTCGCCGGCGGCTTCATTCTGTCGGCAACCGGCTCGCAGGCCGTTCCGGTTATCATTCTGGCGGCGTTTGCCGCGGCCCTTGCCGCCGGCCTGCTGGCGCCGCGTCTAGGCCGTCCGCGGCGCGCCTCACCGCTGTCGGCCACCGACATCCAGCATTCGGCGCCGAAGCTTCTCAACCCGTATTT
>NZ_RZOM01001118.1:0-1981 GCF_003999175.1 Mesorhizobium sp. M7A.F.Ca.ET.027.03.2.1
GCATTGTAGTCGCGCTTGAAGCTGTTGGAAGCCGACGAGACCAACCGCATGTTGCGCCAGCCCCTGTCGCGGCCGAGCGTGATCAGGTTTTCGAGCGCGGTCTTGCCCACCACCGCGAAATTGAAGCCGGCGGCCTGGAGATGCCCGACCGCGCCGTCGAACTGGTCGAGCAGCGCCGTGCAGGAGGGGCATGGCTGGTCCTGCCGGGCGAGCTTCGCCGTGCCGCCGCTGGTCGCCACATCGCGCTTCTCCTGCGGGTGGCGCGGGAACATCATGTTGTAAAGGATGAGCGAGTCCTTGCCGGGCGCGAACAGCTCCGACAGCTTTATCTTTGCAGGCCTCCCATCGCCGTCCAGCCCGTCGAACTCATAATCCTGGCGGATCAGCCCGCCCGGCGGCAGCGCGCGCCGGGCCTCGGCGACCTCTTCCATGACCCGGCGCAGTTCGATTTCCTTGCGCAGCAGTTTTTCACGCGCGGTGCGGTATTTCGCGGATTCGTTGGGAAAGGTGATCATGATCGGCTCCTTCAAGTCGCGGCGCCGGGACGCCGGCGCGGTTGCTCTACGATCCAAGGACGTTTGGCAGCGATCGCCCCCGACATTTATTTGCGCATGATGAGATGTCGTAATACCTGTTCGGGCAGCGTGATCCGGGAACAACATGCACGACGACGAGATCGATCTGCGCTGCCCGCAAGTGGTGGCCGACAATGCCGCCAAGGGCCTCAGGCTGCGCGGCGAGTTCGGCCGTGGCGGCACCGAGATCGGCGTCGCCCGCGCCACCGAGCTGAAGAACCGGGAAAAGCTCGCGCCCTCCACCATCCGCCGCATGGTCAGCTATTTCGCCCGCCACGAGATCGACAAGCGCGGCAGGAACTACGGCAATGAGCAAAACCCTTCGGCCGGCTACATCGCCTGGCTGCTGTGGGGCGGCGACGAAGGCCGCGCCTGGGCGCTGGAGCTCAAGCAGAAGATCGGCAACGCGCCGGACATCTGAGGACTTCGTCCCTCACCCCTTCACACCGCCGGCGGTCAAGCCGGAGACGATCTTGCGCTGGAAGATCAGCACCAGCACCACCAGCGGCACCGTGACGATCACCGAGGCGGCCATGATGTTGCCCCATGGGATCTCGAACTGCGAGTTGCCGGAGAGCAGCGCGATCGCCACCGGCACGGTCCGCTGTGCGTTGTTGGAGGTGAAGGTCAGCGCAAACAGGAACTCGTTCCACGCGCCGATGAAGGCCAGCAGGCCGGTGGTTGCCAGCGCCGGCCACATCAGCGGCAGGAAGACCCGGGTGATGATGAGCCACGGCGTCGCGCCGTCTAGGATCGCCGCCTCCTCGACCTCGACCGGCAGGTCCCGGACGAAGGTGGTGAGCACCCAGACGGTGAACGGCAAGGTGAAGATCATGTAGGAGAAGATCAGCGCGAACAGCGAATTGTAGAGGCCGAACAGGCGGACCAGTTCGAACAGCCCGGCCAGCAGCGCCACCTGCGGGAACATCGACACCGACAGGATGATGAACAGCAGGGCCGAGCGGCCGCGGAATCGAATGCGCGCCAGCGCATAGGCCGATGTGACGCCGAGCAACAGCGAAAGGGCAACCACCGCGCCGGAGACGAACAGCGAGTTCAGCAAGTTGCGCACGAAGCTGCCTTCGGTCAGCACATTCCGGTAGTTGGCAAGACTGACCGTTGTCGGCCACAGATCGGCCCGGAACAGCTCGGTCCCCGATTTCAGGCTGGTGACGATGGCGTAATAGAACGGGAACACCGCGACGAAGACGATTGCCGCAACCAGCAGATAAAAGGCCGTGCGCTTGACGATCCACATGTCAGCGGCCTCCGTCCAGCCTGATCCGGCCGATGCGGATGGTGACGATGGTGAGCAGAGCGAGGATCAGGAAAAGCAAGGTCGAGGCGGCGGAGCCATAGGCGAACTTGTCGAACTCGAACAGGTTCTCACGGGCGAACACCGACAT
>NZ_RZOM01001119.1:0-1978 GCF_003999175.1 Mesorhizobium sp. M7A.F.Ca.ET.027.03.2.1
GGCCGAACGCGCTGTGGAACTCGGTCGTCATCGGGCTGTCCACCACGGTTCTGGCGTTGCTGCTCGGCATACCTGCGGCGATCGGGCTCGCCTGGGGCGATTTTGCCGGCAAACGGATTCTCTACGCGATCATCGCCGCGCCCTTGGTGACGCCGGTTGTCATCGTCGGCGTCGCGGCTTTTTCATTCTTCGCCACACTGGGACTCGTCGGCAACAAGCTATCCATCATTCTGGTGCATACGGCGATGGCCGTGCCTGTGATGCTGACGACTGTCGTCGCCAGCCTTTCGACCTTCGACCGGACATTGGTTCGCGCCGCCGCATCGCTCGGCGCCGGCACCATGCGCACATTCTTCAAGGTGGTGCTGCCGCTGATAGCGCCGGGCGTCATTACAGGGGCCATCATCGCCTTCATCATCTCTTTCGACGAAGTCGTCGTCGCAAGTTTCCTCTCGACAGGCGCGGAGCGAACCTTGCCTCGCATGATCTTCTCCGGGGTTCGCGAATCCATCAGCCCTGCCATCGCGGCCGTCGCTGTGCTGCTGATCGCATTCTCTGCGACCCTGCTTGGTGTCATCGCCATCCTTCAGGGCCGCTCGCAAACTCTCCGCGCAAGGGCATCGGCATGAGACTGGTTCCATCGGTGCAGCAGTTGGAGACCGAGATGACGGCCTGGCGGCGGCATCTGCATGCCAATCCAGAACTCGGCTTCGAAGAGTTCGAGACGGCGCGTTTCGTGGCGGACAAACTGCGCTCGTGGGGCATCGAGACGACCGAAGGTGTCGGAGGGACAGGTGTCGTCGGCACGCTCAGGGGCAGGCTCGGCGCTGGTCGCAGCCTGGGCATCCGCGCCGATATGGACGCCCTGCCGATGACCGAGGCGCGGCCGCTGCCGCATGCATCCCGCATCCCCGGGAAGATGCATGGCTGCGGCCATGACGGCCACACGACAATGCTGCTCGGCGCAGCCTCGGCGCTTGCCCGCTCGCCCGACTTCGCCGGTACCGTGCATTTCATTTTCCAGCCGGCCGAGGAGGGTCGAGGTGGGGCGCTTGCCATGCTGGATGAGGGCCTTTTCCAGCGTTTCCCCTGCGATGAAGTTTACGCGCTGCACAATTGCGAACGGCCGCTCGGCGAGATCGCCGTCCACCGCGGAACGATGGCCGCGGCGGCCGATCGCTTCGAGATCGTCGTCAATGGAAGGGGCGGCCACGCGGCGATGCCGCATCTGGCGATCAATCCACTCCCCGTCGCCGCGCGCATCCTGTTGGCAATCGAAGCCCTGCCCGGTCGCCTGACCGATGTGCACTCTCCGGCAATCGTCACCGTTGGCAGCCTGCGCGCCGGCGAAGCCTTCAACACCATCCCCGATGCGGCGTTTCTGACCGGCACCGTGCGCACCTTCGACCATCAGGTTCAAAAGACGCTGGAGATGGCAATCCGCCGCATCGCGAAAAACGAGGCTGAAGCTTTTGGCGCCAGCGTCGATATTCGCTACGAAACGCCCTTCGCGCCGACGATCAACACTCAGGCGCAAGCCGACGCGATGATCGCGATTGCGAACGAGGTGATGGGCTCGGAACGTCTCGTCGTCGATCCGCCTCCCGAGATGGGTTCTGAAGATTTCTGCTACATGTTGGAACAGCGGCCGGCTGCTATTTCTTGCTTGGCCAGGCGGACGACGCGCACCAGGCCGCCGCGCACGACACCAATTACGATTTCAACGACGCTATCCTGCCGATGGGCGCCAGTCTTTGGGTCAGGCTGGTGGAGCGCCGGCTGTCCGCGGCAGGCGCATCGTGATGCAGTTGCCGGAAAAAGACATCCGCTGGCGGAGCCATTGGCTGCGGCAGGCATTGCCCGAGGACCCGGACCTTGCGCCTCCGCTCGAAGAGACAACGCAGGCCGACATCTGCATCGTTGGCGGCGGGTATCTCGGACTGTGGACCGCCATTCGCCTCAAGCAGCACAATCCAGG
>NZ_RZOM01000111.1:0-9464 GCF_003999175.1 Mesorhizobium sp. M7A.F.Ca.ET.027.03.2.1
ACCCAGACTGGTCGAAGGTCTATCCGCAGATCCCCTACCTGACGCTGCGCCTTGCCGGAATGGCCTGCTTCTACTTCGACGCACCTTACTGTCTCTCGACTATCCGGCCCGAACATGCGGGTTTCTACCGTCGTATCTACAGTTCTGAGCAGATCGGCGAGCTGCGCGACTATCCGGGCCTGAACTACAAGGTCGTGCTTTATCGCGCCAATGTCGCTGCCATTCGCGAGCGGTCGTTCTCGCGCTTTCCATTTTTCCGATCCACATCTCTGGAGCAGCGTATGCTGTTCGAGACACCTGGTGCTGGAGAATTGGCGCCGCTGACCATCCTGCCGACTGCCAAATATTTTCGCGAAGCCGCCTGAGATTAGGCGTTTCGCAGAACCACTGGAGCTTTCGGGCCGGATACGCGTTCTGATGGCTCGGCGCCTTGTCGTCCTCGCCATTGGTCGCCGAATCCACGGATATGCCAAAGGAACCCGTCATGACCATTTCCACACTTGCGCTCACCCCGCTTATCTCGCTGATCGCCGGCGTGCTGATCCTGGTCATGCCAAGGCTGTTGAACTCATCGTCGCGCTCTATCTGATCGTCGTCGGGTTGCTCGGGCTATTTCCGCATCTAGCCGGCTGAGGGCGCCGGCTTAGGCCACGCAAGCGTCTGCCTTCGAAGCATCTTTCCGCATCAAGCATCAGAATCCAGCGATCGGACTCCGTCGCGCGTTGGCAGCCGGCTTCAACCTTTCTTTGAGGCAGTTGTCCGCTGTTGTGCGGCAATAGCGCCATTGCTCTCGGCCCGGCTTTTCGCTATGTGCCTGAAAGATGTCTTCGAAGGGGTATTCCTATGGCTGATCACTCGCCGACCGGTCCTGTCGAACTGGGCGCGAAGATGGACTATGCCGAGCATGACCGCACCTATGCGGGCTTCCTCGCGCTGGCCAAATACGGATCGCTTTTCTGCGGAGCCCTGCTTCTGGCGATGGCCTTCGGCTTCTTCGCGGGCGGCTTCTTCTCGGCGACCATCCTGTTCGTGCTGATTATGGCCGTCGGCGCCTTTATCCTCCGATAGATTTTCCGACACCTTGTCCACGGCGCCGCCGCGAGGCCGGCCGGCGTCTTGCGGGAAATAGCTTCCGGCCGAAAGGATCATGCGGTGGGACAGACGGTTTTCATCCCTCGTGAGCTCGATGCCAACGAGCCGCGCGTCGCGGCCTCGCCCGATACGGTGAAACGGCTGGCGGCGTTGGGCTTCGACGTCGTCGTCGAGGCCGGCGCCGGTCTGAATTCGCGCATCGTCGATGCCGATTATGCGAGCGCCGGCGCCGCCATCGGTAAGGCTTCCGATGTCGCCAAGGCCGATGTCGTGCTGAAGGTGCGTCGGCCCGGCGATGCCGAGCTGAAGAGCTACAGGCCCGGTACAGCGGTCATTGCCATCATGGATCCCTATGGCAATGATGCCGCTGTGGCAGCCCTGGCCAAGGCCGGTGTCACCGCCTTCTCGATGGAATTCATGCCGCGCATCACCCGCGCGCAGTCGATGGACGTTTTGTCCTCGCAGGCCAATTTGGCCGGCTATCAGGCGGTGATCGACGGGGCTTCGGAATATGACCGCGCCTTGCCGATGATGATGACGGCGGCCGGCACGGTGCCGGCTGCGAAGGTCTTCATCATGGGCGTCGGTGTCGCCGGCCTGCAGGCGATCGCCACCGCGCGCCGGCTTGGCGCGGTCGTCACCGCCACCGACGTTCGCCCCGCCGCCAAGGAACAGGTCGCCTCGCTCGGCGCAAAGTTCCTTGCGGTCGAGGACGAGGAATTCAAGGCCGCCGAGACGGCAGGCGGCTACGCCAAGGAGATGTCTAAGGAATACCAGGCCAAGCAGGCGGCACTCACATCAGAGCACATAGCCAAGCAGGATATCGTTATCACCACGGCGCTGATCCCCGGCCGACCGGCGCCGAAGCTGGTCTCAGCGGCCATGGTCGCCTCGATGAAGCCAGGCTCGGTTCTCGTCGATCTGGCGGTCGAGCGTGGCGGCAATGTCGAGGGCGCCGAAGCCGGCAAGGTCGTCACCACCGCCAACAACGTCAAGATTGTCGGCCATCTCAATGTGCCCGGCCGCATCGCGGCGTCGGCATCGCTGCTTTATGCCCGGAACCTCTTCGCCTTCCTCGAAACGCTGGTCGACAAGACGACGAAAACGCTTGCCATCAACCGCGATGACGATCTGGTCAAGGCAACGATGCTGACTAACGGCGGCAAGATCGTGCATCCTGCTTTCATAAAGGCCGATCAGCAACCCCATCTCGAGCCGGCCGCGATACCGGCCAAGACCATGGTTGCCGACGCCTCGGACAAACCCGCTGCTGCAAAGAAAGCCGCGTCCAAGAAACCGGCCGCATCCAAGTCGCCCTCGTCGAAGCCGAAAGGGATCGCGTGATGGATCAGACCCTGCAGAAAGCCCTCGACCAGCTCGACCAGGCCTCCGCCGCGGTTCGGCTGGCAGTGCACAATCTGGCGACCGCGCCTGGTGGTGCCGACGCGGCGGGTGATGCCGCGCATGCGCTCTCCGGCGGTGCCATCGATCCCTTCGTCTTCCGCTTCGCCATCTTCGTCCTGGCGATCTTCGTCGGCTATTACGTCGTCTGGTCGGTGACCCCCGCACTGCATACGCCGCTGATGGCCGTCACCAACGCCATCTCTTCGGTCATCGTCGTCGGCGCGCTGCTTGCCGTCGGCATCGCCGCCTCCGGCATTGCCGCGGGCTTCGGCTTCGTCGCGCTGATGCTGGTGTCGGTCAACATCTTCGGCGGCTTCCTCGTCACCCAGCGCATGCTGGCCATGTACAAGAAGAAGGACAAGTAGAGCGCCATGAACGCCAACTTCGCGTCCTTCCTCTATCTGGTCTCCGGCGTCCTGTTCATCATGGCGCTGCGCGGCCTGTCGCATCCGACCACCAGCCGCCAGGGCAATCTCTACGGCATGATCGGCATGGGCATCGCCATCGCCACCACGCTGGCGCTGGCAACCCCCTCGGCCGGCCGCTTCGGCCTGATCGTGCTCGGCCTTGCCATTGGCGGCGGCGTCGGCGCCGTCACCGCGCGCCGCATCGCCATGACCTCGATGCCGCAGCTGGTCGCCGCCTTCCACTCGCTGGTCGGCCTCGCCGCCGTCATGGTGGCGGCCGCCGCCATCTATGCGCCGGAAAGCTTCGGCATCGGCACGGATGGCGACATCCATGCCCAGGCCCTGATCGAGATGAGCCTAGGCGTCGCCATCGGCGCCATCACTTTCACCGGCTCGGTCATCGCCTTCCTGAAGCTCGACGGCCGCATGTCCGGCAAGCCGATCATGATCGGCGGCCGCCACTTCATCAACGCAGCACTTGCCATCGCGCTCGTCGTCCTGATCGTGCTGCTGGTCACCACCGAGTCCAAACTGGTCTTCTGGCTGATTGTCGCGGCCTCGCTGGTGCTCGGCATCCTGCTGATCATCCCGATCGGCGGCGCCGACATGCCGGTCGTCGTCTCGATGCTGAATTCCTATTCGGGTTGGGCGGCCGCTGCACTCGGCTTCACGCTCGGCAATCTGGCGCTGATCATCACCGGTGCGCTGGTCGGCTCATCCGGCGCGATCCTGTCCTACATCATGTGCAAAGGCATGAACCGAAGCTTCATCTCGGTCATTCTCGGCGGCTTCGGCGGCGAGACGGCAGCGGCCGCCGATGACGGCATCGAACGCACGGTCAAGCAGGGTTCCGCTGACGATGCCGCCTACCTCATGATGAACGCCCAAAAAGTCATCATCGTGCCGGGCTACGGCATGGCGGTCGCCCAGGCGCAGCATGCGCTGCGCGAAATGGCCGACAAGCTCAAGGCCAATGGCGTCGACGTCAAATATGCCATTCACCCGGTCGCCGGCCGCATGCCCGGCCACATGAACGTGCTGCTCGCCGAAGCCAATGTGCCCTACGACGAAGTGTTCGAACTCGAGGATATCAACTCGGAATTCGCGCAAGCCGACGTTGCCTATGTCATCGGCGCCAACGACGTCACCAACCCGTCCGCGCGCGACGACAAGTCGTCGCCGATCTACGGCATGCCGATCCTCGACGTCGACAAGGCCCGCACCTGCCTGTTCGTCAAGCGCTCGCTCGGCTCCGGCTATGCCGGCATCGACAACACGCTGTTCTACAAGGACGGCACCATGATGCTGCTCGGCGATGCCAAGAAGATGACTGAAGAGATCGTCAAGGCGATGGACCACTGATCAGGGATCAGCACCGAGACAAGCCAAGAACCGCCCGGCTTCGCGCCGGGCTTTTTCTTGGCCGTGCTTTCTTGGCTTGACGGCGATTTCGGCGCTACGATGACGAATTCCCGCCTCGACGGCGGGCCTATCGTCGACGGAGACGTTGGTGCCTGACCCGATCGCATCGCCGCCCGGAAAAGCGCCGCACAAGCCTGGCCAGGCGGTGGTGATAGTGCATGGCATGGGCGAACAGCGGCCGATGGATACGTTGCGCGGCTTTGTCCAGGCTGTCTGGAGCCACGACCCCAGCCGCGCGCCGTTTTATGCCCATGTCGCCGATCCGGCCGACCCCGCCGGCGCGAAGATCAACCAGAGCTGGATCACTCCCGACAGCCGGACCAATTCATACGAACTTCGCCGCATCACCACGCCCTACGATGTCGATGGGCGCCGCACCGATTTCTACGAGCTTTACTGGGCTGACGTCACGCAGGGCACAACGCGGGGCCGACTTGCCGCCTGGGTGACAAATCTGCTGTGGCGAAGCCCGCCGACATACCGCCCGACGCCCGAAAGCTCTATCTGGTCACTCTTTTGGCCGTCATCGTCGTCCTGTGCGCGATGCTCGCGCTCGCGACCTCGGTTTGGCAGCAGCAAATTTCGTGGACCGTCGGCGCGCTCGTCACCATCCTGGCCTCATTCGTCATCTGGTCAGTGGACCGTTTTGGCCTTCCCTATTTCGGCGATGTCGCGGCCTTGTGCGCGCTGAAGCTGCAACCGTCGAGAAGCGGGCTCTGATCCGCAGCCGTGGTCTGAAGCTGCTGAAGCGTCTGATGATGGACGATACCTACGATCGCATCGTGCTGGTCTCGCACAGCCTCGGGTCGATGATCGCCTATGACCTGCTGCAGATCTTGTGGGCCGATTTCAGGCCCCGAAAACTGGAGGCCATTCGCGACAAGGCGAAACTGAAGGCGATCCGCGCCGTCGACAAGGCGACGCTTGTTACCGACGGCTCGGCATGGCCCGGCAGCCTTGAAGATCTTGCCGGGTTCCGGCGCGATCAGTGGGAGCTCTATCGCCAACTGCGCACCAAGGACGACAACCATCTGCCATGGAAGATCAGCGATTTCGTCACGCTTGGCAGCCCGCTGACCCACAGCGAATTTCTGGTGACGCACAATCTCGCCGAATTCAGACGCGGCATCGCCGAGCGCCTGTTCTCGGCATGTCCGCCGGTCGCCGAGGGAGCGGCGGCCGGTGGCACTGTGCTTTATCAGGAAGGGCGCAACCGTTCTTCGGGCAAGCCGCAGCGCGCGGTGCATCATGGCGCGGTGTTTGCGGCAACGCGCTGGACCAATATCTTCGACCGCGGCAATGGTTGGTTGACGGGCGATCCGATCTCCGGGCCGATGGCGGAGAATTTCGGCCCGGGCGTGGAGAACATCCAGGTCGAACTGCGCGGTTGCCTCGACCGTGTGTTCACCCACACGCTGTACTGGTCGTTGGCGGCGACCGGTGTCGAGGTCGCCGCCGGCGATCGGCCGCGCTCGCATCTTGCCGTGCTGCGCGACGCTGTCGACCTCGGTCGCAAACTGGAGCCGAGCCAAGCGGAAGCGCAGACGATTCCTCCCCGAAAATAGGAACAGATTTCAGCGAACGCGGCCGAGGCAGCGCCGCATGACAATTTCAAAACAATGTCCACTCCGGGCGGCCCGGAGTGGACTCGCCTTGCAAGTGCAGTTCAGCGGCTGGTGAGAAAAACCGCTTCCTCATCGTCGCGCTGCCTGCCCCCAAGGGCCGCGGCAGCACTGGCGATGAAGGCGCCGATGACCAGCGAGAGCGCACCAAGCAGGGCAAATGTCGCACCGGCCTTCCTGGCGGTGTCGGCGGCCTGTTGCGCCTTGACCTTGGCGTCCTGAGCCTTGGCGATGACCGCATCCACCCGCGTCTTGGCATCCGCCTCGGAAAGCCCCGTGCGGGCGGCGACCAGTTGCGACAGATATGTCTTGTCCTCGGCCGACACTTCACCCGCCACGGCGCCGGCGATCAGGATGCGCGAGGCCTGCCCGGCCGCCGCGGCATCACTGTCCGGATTGGCGGCCGCCAGTTTGCTCGGATCGGCCGGACGAAACAGCGAATCCACCAGATAGGATGTCGCATTGTCGACCGACGGGGTGCCGGCATTGGCCGAGGCCCCAGCCGATGCGCCCATGGCAGCGCCGGACGCGACGGTGGACACCGCCTGCACGCCTGAACCGATCGCCGCGGAAAGCGCTGAGCCAAGCACGCCGACGACGAGCAATGTGGCGAGTGCCCAGGCGAGAAAACCGTGGGCGGTGTCACGGAAATAGACCTCGTCGGTATGAACGCCGACCCATTTGGTGCGCAGCCGTCCGGCAAGATAGCCGCCGAGGCCGGAGGACAGCCATTGCACGATGACCAGCCAGACCGCGGTGGAAACCGCGAATGTGGTAACGGTTGTGCCAGACCCCGACCAGGGAGACACCATGCTCAACCCCAGCCCCGAACCAAGCAGCATGAGGATGAGGGTCAGCGTCGAAGCCGCGAAGGCGCCGGCGACGATAGGCCCCCAACTTACGGCGGTGGCGGAGGATTCGGTTGAGGCGGAAACGTCGACAGCCGATAGGGTGGACTGCATGACAGCCCCCTATCGCGCGAACAGCATGATCAAAATGATGATCGGGATCGGAATGCCGAGCAACCAGAGCAAAATGCCGCGTCCCATGAAGGCCTCCTGTTAGAAATCGTGATCGATGTTGTCACAATGCTCCAAGGGGACTTCCGTTCCGGCGGACTATAAAATGATTTTCTTGCCGCCGGCGAACAATTGGCGCGCACAGCGCCAATGTCACAGACCAGATATCAGATGTCCAGATTGGCGACGGACAGTGCGTTGTCCTGAATGAATTCTCGCCTGGGTTCGACCTCGTCGCCCATCAGCCGCGAAAACAGCGAGTCCGCGTCGGTCGCGTCATTGACCTTGACCTGCAGCAGCGAGCGCACGTTTGGGTCGAGCGTGGTTTCCCAGAGCTGTTCGGCATTCATCTCGCCAAGACCCTTGTAGCGCTGCATTGTCAGGCCCTTGCGGCCGGTCGCGAAGACCGCGTTGAGCATCGCCAGCGGCCCCGAGATGGTTTCGGAGACATCCTTGCGGCGCAGCACCGGCGGCGAGCCGTAGACCTCGCTGAGGCGCTGTGCGTAGCGGTCGAGCTGGCGTGCGTCGGCCGAATTGATCAGCGCCAGATCGAGATGCGCGTATTCCTTGACGCTGCGCACCGTGCGCTCGAACACATAGCCGCCGACACCTTCATTCGAGGTCGACATGCGGCCGGTCCAGCCGCGCTCGGTGTCCTCGGCAATGATGTCGAGGCGTTTTGCAATCCGCTCCGCCATGGCGTTGGCGCGGCCGAGATCGGTGAACACGTCCGGGTTGAGCCCGCCGGCGATCGCCGCCTGTTCGACGACGCCTCTGTTGTAGCGCGTGTGCAGGCCGTTGATCAGCTGGCGCACCGCCAGTGCGTCGTCGATGGCTCCGCGCAGGTCCTGCCCGATGCGAACCTCGCCCGAGCCGAGCGTAAGCGATGCTTCCTCCAGTCCCGAGCCGATCAGGAACTCTTCGAACGCGCTCTCGTCCTTGATGTATTGCGAGCTCTTGCCGCGCGTCACTTTGTAGAGCGGCGGCTGGGCGATATAGAGATGGCCGCGCTCGATCAGCTCCGGCATCTGCCGGAAGAAGAAGGTCAGCAGCAAGGTTCTGATATGGGCGCCGTCGACATCGGCGTCGGTCATCAGGATGATCTTGTGGTAGCGCAGCTTGTCGGCGTTGAACTCGTCCTTGCCGATCGAGGTTCCGAGCGCCGTGATCAGCGTGCCGATCATGTCCGAGCCGAGCATGCGGTCGAAGCGCGCCCGCTCGACATTGAGGATCTTGCCGCGCAACGGCAGGATCGCCTGGTTCTGGCGCGAACGCCCACCCTTGGCCGAGCCGCCGGCGGAGTCACCCTCGACGATGAAGATTTCGGACTTCGCCGGGTCGCGTTCCTGGCAGTCGGCCAGTTTGCCGGGCAGGGAAGTGACGCCGAGCGAGCTCTTGCGGGTGATATCGCGCGCCTTGCGCGCCGCTTCACGCGCCGCCGCGGCCTGGATCACCTTGTCGACGACCACCTTGCCTTCGCTCGGATGTTCTTCCAGCCAGGTGCCGAGCGCTTCGTTGACCAGGCCTTCGACGACAGGACGGACTTCCGACGAGACCAGCTTGTCCTTGGTCTGCGAGGAGAATTTCGGATCTGGAACCTTGACTGAAAGCACCGCCGTCAGGCCTTCGCGGCAATCGTCGCCGATCAGCGAGACCTTTTCCTTCTTGGTCAGGCCGGAGGATTCGCCATAGCCGGTGATCTGGCGCGTCAGTGCGCCGCGAAAGCCGGCCAGATGCGTGCCGCCATCGCGCTGAGGGATGTTGTTGGTGAAGGCCAGCACGTTCTCGTGGTAGCTGTCGTTCCACCACATCGCCACTTCGACGGTGATCCCGTCGCGCTCCGCCCGGATGGCGATCGGCTTGTCGATCAGCGGTTTCTTGACCCGATCGAGATATTTGACGAATTCCTCGAGGCCTCCATCATAGTGCAGCTCATGGCGCACGACATCGGCGTGACGGGCATCGGTCAAAATGATGCGCACGCCGGAATTGAGGAAGGCAAGCTCGCGCAGCCGGTGTTCCAGCGTGCTGAAGTCGAACTCGACCATGGTGAAGGTCTCGGCCGACGGGAAGAAGGTGATCTGGCTGCCGCTGCGGCCCTCATAGGTGCCCGGCTGCTTGTCCTGCTCATAGCTGCCGGTCGCCTTCAGCGGCGCGTCGGCATTGCCATGCGTGAAACTCATCTCGAAGATCTGGCCGTTGCGGCGGATTTTCAGCTTCAGCCACGCCGACAGAGCGTTGACCACCGAGACGCCGACGCCATGCAGGCCGCCCGAGACCTTGTAGGAATTCTGGTCGAACTTGCCGCCGGCATGCAGCTGCGTCATGATCACTTCGGCCGCCGAAATGCCTTCTCCGGTGTGGATATCTGTCGGAATTCCGCGGCCATTGTCGATCACGGTGACCGAACCATCGGGGTTGAGCGTCACGGTGACGAGATCGGCGTGACCGGCCAGCGCCTCGTCGATGGCGTTATCGACCACTTCATAGACCATGTG
>NZ_RZOM01001120.1:0-1961 GCF_003999175.1 Mesorhizobium sp. M7A.F.Ca.ET.027.03.2.1
AAGTCCTTCCTCCACCAAGGCGCGGGCGACGGCGAAAACCATGATCGCGGAGGCGCAGTCCTTCGCCCGGGAGGTCACCGATATTGCCGCCAAGGAAGCCGCCACTGCCGTGCCGGCCGCAAATGCGGCTCCGGGCGCCCGCGATGCGCTGATGCCCGAGGATTTCAGGCAGCCGAACGCCATGGAGAAGCCGGCCATTCCGGCAGATCTCAAGGCCATCTCGGGCATCGGGCCGAAGCTGGAAAAGGTTCTCAACGGCCTCGGTATCTGGACCTATGCCCAGATCGCGGCATGGACGCCGCAAGAGGTTGCCTGGGTCGAGGATTATCTGTCGCTCGGCGGCCGCATCGGCCGCGACGATTGGAAAACCCAAGCGGCGGCGCTCGCCGTCAAGAAGTGAATGAAGTGCCCGACGTGGTCTCGACCGCGTCCGGAAAAAGAGATTGCGGGAACTCCGCAGGGGTTTGAGGCGAATGGCAAAGCTCAAGGTCGACGGGAAAGAGATCACTGTACCCGACCACTACACGCTGCTGCAGGCGGCGGAAGACGCTGGCGCGGAAGTGCCGCGCTTCTGCTTCCATGAGCGGCTCTCGATCGCCGGCAATTGCCGCATGTGCCTGATCGAGGTGAAGGGCGGGCCGCCCAAGCCGCAGGCATCCTGCGCCATGAACGTGCGCGACCTGCGTCCCGGCCCGAATGGCGAGGCGCCGGAAATCTTCACCAACACGCCGATGGTCAAGAAGGCCAGGGAAGGCGTGATGGAGTTCCTGCTGATCAATCATCCGCTGGATTGCCCGATCTGCGACCAGGGCGGCGAATGCGACCTGCAGGACCAGGCGATGGCGTTCGGCGTCGATTCCTCGCGCTATCACGAGAACAAGCGCGCGGTCGAAGACAAATACATCGGACCGCTGGTCAAGACGGTGATGAACCGCTGCATCCACTGCACGCGCTGCGTCCGCTTCACCACCGAAGTCGCCGGCATTTCCGAACTGGGCCTGATCGGCCGCGGCGAGGATGCCGAGATCACCACCTATCTCGAACAGGCGATGACGTCGGAGCTGCAGGGCAATGTCATCGACCTTTGCCCGGTCGGCGCGCTGACCTCGAAGCCATTCGCCTTCCAGGCGCGGCCGTGGGAGCTGACCAAGACCGAATCCATCGATGTGATGGATGCGGTCGGCTCGGCGATCCGTGTCGATAGCCGGGGCCGCGAAGTGATGCGCATCCTGCCGCGCGTCAACGAGGCGGTGAACGAGGAGTGGATCTCCGACAAAACCCGATTTATCTGGGACGGCCTGCGCACGCAGCGTCTCGACCGCCCCTATGTGCGCAAGGACGGCAGGTTGGTTGCCGCCAGCTGGGCCGAGGCCTTCGCCGCGATCAAGGACGCGGTATCGAAGACGGCGCCCGAAAAGATCGGCGCTATCGCGGGCGATCTCGCCGCCGTCGAGGAAACCTATGCGCTCAAGCTGCTGATGGCTTCGCTCGGCTCGAAGAATACCGATTGCCGCCAGGACGGCGCCGCACTCGACCCGGCGCTCGGCCGGGCGAGCTATATCTTCAACCCGACCATCGAAGGCATCGAACAGGCCGACGCGGTGCTGATCATCGGCGCCAACCCGCGCTATGAAGCCTCGGTGCTCAACGCCCGGATCCGCAAGCGCTGGCGGATCGGCAACCTGCCGGTCGCCGTCATCGGCGATGTCGGCGATACCCGCTACGACTACGAACAGCTGGGCGCCGGACCGGATTCGCTGAAGGATTTGGCCGACGGCAACGGCAAGTTCTTCCAGACGCTGAAGAAGGCGACGCATCCGCTGATCATCGTCGGCCAGGGTGCGCTGGCGCGTGCCGATGGCGCGGCCGTGCTCGGCCAGGCGGCCAAGCTCGCCGCCGCCGTGAAGGCTGCACGCGCCGACTGGAACGGCTTTGCCGTGCTGCACAACGCGGCCGGGCGC
>NZ_RZOM01001121.1:0-1960 GCF_003999175.1 Mesorhizobium sp. M7A.F.Ca.ET.027.03.2.1
CGCCTGTTCGCCGATCTCGGTCCAGTCGGCGCCGACATACGAATCGGTCTGGGTGTTCGATTCCAGGTTGATCTGCACAACTTTGATGCCGGCGGCCTGCGCCTGAGCCAGCAACCGGGCGTAGGACTGGATGTCGGGATTGTGCGCGACGATCAGGTCCGGCTTCTCGCTGATCAGCGACTGCAGCGCGCGGGTTCCCGCGTCGGTGCTCCAGGCGGGGTCGCGGATCTCGAAATCATACTTGAGGCGCTTGGCCTGCTGGCGCATCACCGCCGCCCAGCCTTCGGTCAGGTCGAAACCCATCGACAGCGGCAGGAAGACGACCTTCTTGCCTTCCAGCGTCTTGTGGAACGTCGTCGAGCGCGGATTTTCCAGGCCCTTGTCCTGGGCGCTGGCGGTGACGATACCGGCAAGCGCGATGCAGGCCGCGGCCAGCCACTTTGTCGTTTTCAGAAGTCGCATGGTTTCCTCCCATTGCATTTTGGCGTTGAAATTGGTGTCAGAGATCCCCTTGCTGGGACGTCTGCTCGTCGCGTGGGTTGACGAGCGAGTCGATGACGATGGCCAGAAGCAGGACCACGCCCTTGACCAGGTTCTGGATCGTGTAGGCGATGTTCATGATCGTCATGCCGTTGAGCAGGATGCCGACGAAGATCGTGCCCAGAATGACGTTGCGAACCTTGCCGTGGCCGCCATTCAGGCCGATGCCGCCCAACACGACGACCAGAAGGATGTCGTAGATCATCGTCGAATTGAAAAGCCGGGCGTTGATCGCCGACGCCGACGAGGCAAGCACCAGCCCGGCGCCGTAGGCGATCAGCGCGCTGATCGCATATTGCGCGACGATCATCGGCCGGTTGGAAATGCCGGTGATCCTGGCGGCGCCCGGATTGTTGCCCATGGCATAGGTCTGCCAGCCGAACCGCGTGCGGCTGAGCACCAGATGCAGCGCCAGGCAAAGCATGGCAAAGACCACCACCGTCACCGGGACGCCGAGGATGCGGCCCTGCCCGATCAGCGAGAACCATTCGGCGCCTGGCGGCACATTCTGCATCTCCAGCGTGAAGAAGAAGGTTCGGCCAAGGCCGTAGATGACGGAGCCGGCGGCAAGCGTCGCGAAGATCGGCGCGACCTCGCCGAAAGCGATCAGCATCCCGATCAGCACGCCGGCGACCACCGCGAACAGCGCGCCGATCAGCAGCGCGAATTCCAGCGAATAGCCCGAGCGGGCGATCACGAAGGCCCAGGACACCGACACCACCATCGTTGCGATCATCGAGACATCGATGCCCCTGGCGATGACGACCAGCGCCATTCCCAGCGCCAGGATGCCGAGAATCGAGACGCTTCTGATCAGGGCTAGGATGTTGCCGGGGCTGAAGAAGGACGGCAGCAGCAACGAGAACAGCACGAAGGCCAGCACCGCCAGCACCAGCACGATGCCTTCCTGGCTTTTGAGCAGGCTGGAAAGCCGAGCCTGATTTCCGCGTGCGGCTGCCTCGCTCACCGCTCAGGCCTCCTCTTTGCCCAGTCTGAGCAGGATTTCCCTGGCGCGATCGACGCGCACATCGTGATCCGCCGCAAGTTCCTTTGCCACCGCATCGATATTCGCGCCGCTCGCGCCCGCCACGATGGCTATGTTGCGGGCATGCAGCGCCATGTGTCCACGCTGGATGCCTTCGGTTGCCAGCGCCCTGAGCGCCGCCATGTTCTGCGCCAGCCCGACCGCGACGGTGACCTCGGCAAGCTCTTGCGCCGTGGTCACGCCGAGGAGTTTCAGCGCTGCGCGCGCGGCCGGGTGCGTCTTGGTGGCGCCGCCGACCATGCCCAGCGCCATCGGCATTTCCAGCGTCCCCACGAGGTTTCCGGCGGCGTCGATCTCCCAGCGGCTCAACGACGTATAACGGCCGCCGCGCGCCGCCCAGGCGTGGGCGCCGGCCTCGATCGCCCGCCAGTCGTT
>NZ_RZOM01001122.1:0-1952 GCF_003999175.1 Mesorhizobium sp. M7A.F.Ca.ET.027.03.2.1
CTGCCATCTTCGCCAGCGCCGGGATATCGGCGTCGTCCCACAGCCTGAGCTCGATGAAGGGCGTGATCTCCGATGTGTGGTGCATCTCGGTCTGCTCGGTGAAGATGACGCCCCAGCCGCCTTCCGACTTGATGCGGCGCATCTCGGCCGCGGCCGAAGGATCGCGATAGCCCCCGCCATTGCAATGCGGCACCTGATAGAAGCGGTTCTTGGCGGTCACCGGACCGATCTTCACGGGCTCGAACAGAATGTCGTAGCGCGGATCGCGCATGGAACGTGCCTTCCTGCCAGCTCAGCCTTGCAACTTGCCCGATCATGGTTCGAGCCAAGGCGCAAGCCGGCCAGCCCAGTGGGTTGATGCCGTGAGACCATTCATAAGTTGCGGCAAGCGCCGGAAAACAACAGATTTCTTCTGTGCCGGTTAGGCCGCGCCTAATCGCGTTCACCCGGATTAGCATCCGCTGAATTTCGGCTGAGCCAAATGCGACTTCAAGGCCGCCGCTGCGCGATGTTAGATAGCGCCCACGGCCAACGAGACATAAACGCATGGACAGCATCCAGATCCTAGAAAAGCTGATCGCCTTCCCGACGGTGAGCCGCGACTCGAACCTCGTCCTCATCGGTTATGTGGCGGAGCTGCTGGAGGCGCATGGCATTGCTTGCCAGATCATCCGCAGCGAGGACGGCCATAAAGCCAATTTGTTTGCCACCATCGGACCGACTGATGCTTCCGGCATCATGCTGTCCGGCCACACCGACGTCGTTCCGGTCGACGGCCAGGCCTGGACGCTGCCGCCCTTCGAGATGACCAACCGCGACGGCAAGCTTTACGGACGCGGCGCGGCCGACATGAAGGGCTTCGTCGCCTGCGCGCTCGCCACGTGCCTCAAGGCCGCGAAAATGACGCTGAAGACGCCGTTGCATTTGGCACTCTCCTACGACGAGGAGATCGGCTGCATTGGTGTGCGCAGTCTGATCGACATGCTGCAAGCGGCCCCGCAGCGGCCCTTGCTGTGCATCGTGGGCGAGCCCACCGACATGCAGGTGGCGACGGGCCACAAGGGCAAGCTTGCCGCACGCGCGCTTTGCAAGGGACGCGAGGGCCATTCGGCGCTAGCCCCGTTGGCGCTCAACGCCATCCATCTCGGCTGCGACTTCGTCGCCGCCTTGCGCCGCGAGCAGGACCGGCTGGTGCGCGATGGCGCCCGCGACGGCGACTACGACATTGCCTACACAACCGTCCATGTCGGCAAGATCAACGCCGGCGTGGCGCTGAACATCGTGCCGAACCTCTGCCAGGTCGACTTCGAGATCCGCAATGTCGCGGCCGACGACCCGCATGAGATTCTCGAGCGCCTGCGCGTGGAGGCCGCGCGCATTTCCACCGAAGCCTCGGCTATCGCGCCTGAGGCGGCAATCGACATCGACATCACCAACACCTATCCCGGCCTGGACACGCCGGTCAGTTCGCAAGCCGTCGCTTTCATCAAATCGCTGACCGGCGCCAACAACACCATCAAGGTTGCCTACGGCACGGAGGGCGGCCTGTTCAGCCGCGATCTCGGCACGCCGACGGTCGTGTGCGGACCGGGATCGATGGCGCAGGGACACAAGCCGGATGAGTTCGTCAGCGTCGAGCAGATGCGCCGTTGCGATGGCATGCTGGAAAAATTGCTGCAGCGGCTTGCCGACCAGCAGTTGGCTTAACCGGGGCTACTTCTGTGGAAGTGCTGCCTAGCCGACAGCCCGCTCGGCGCCGAACACGCCTTGCTCGACGACGAAATGCCGGCAGTGGTCGATGAACGCCTGGACGGTTTGCGTACGGTGTTCGGAACTGGGCAAGGCGACGCCCATGGTCAGCGGCCGCAGATCGCCGTCCAGCGGCACGAAGACCAGCGGCTTGCCGTCCGGCGCCAGCGTGTTGAGCGGCCGCATATTGGCGATGCCGTAGC
>NZ_RZOM01001123.1:0-1947 GCF_003999175.1 Mesorhizobium sp. M7A.F.Ca.ET.027.03.2.1
GTATCTGGTGTTTACCATTGCCGATGCCCCGCACCCTGAAAAGCCGGGCATGACGGATGTCGCGGCCGCAAATGCGGGGGTTATGGCCGGCAATATCATCAGGCGTTCAGCTGCCATGCTTGGCGTGAAGCCAGATTTCAGCCATGAAAATGGTGCAACGCTGGTTTCCTATCAGTGATTCTTAGGGCGCGCCGGCAACAGCGCGCTATTTTGTTGCGGTGAACGGGACTCGATGAAGCTCAGAGATCTAGCCGGTATCCTGCCCGTCGAGGGAATAGCTTCCGTCGATCTGGAGGTTACAGGGATTTCTTCGGATTCCCGCCAGGTAAAAGCGGGTGTTGTCTTCTTTGCGCTCGCGGGAACCAAGGCCGACGGTGCCGTTTATGCCGCCGACGCCGCCGCGCGCGGTGCGGCCGCGATCGTAGCGGGCAAGGGCAGCACCGTTGCCGGGCTGTCGGTCCCGGTATTGGCAGTCGACGATCCGCGCCTGGCGTTGGCGCTGAGTGCGGCCCGCTATTTCGGCAAGCAGCCTGAGATAATGGTCGCGGTGACCGGCACCAGCGGCAAGACTTCGGTCGCGGCTTTCACCAGGCAGATCTGGGAGCAGTCCGGTTATGCCGCCGCTTCGATCGGCACCACTGGCGTAGTGGCGCCTGGGCGCAACGACTATGGCTCGCTGACGACGCCCGATCCAGTCGCCCTGCATCAATTGCTGCGGGAATTGGCGGATGCCGGCGTCACCCACGCCTCGATGGAAGCCTCCAGCCATGGGCTCGACCAGCGCCGTCTCGACGGCGTGAGGCTGGCGGCCGGCGGCTTCACCAATCTCGGCCGCGACCATATGGACTATCATCCGACCATCGAGGACTATCACCGCGCCAAATTGCGCCTGTTCGACGCGCTGCTGCCGAAAGGCGCACCGGCCGTCATCTTCGCCGACGATCCATGGTCGGCACCGACTTTTCAGGCGGCGCGGGCCGCCAGGCTCGAAGTGCTGACGGTTGGCCGCCATGGCGATTTCCTCAGGCTGAAGCGGGTTGAGCATGAACGCCATCGCCAGCGGGCCGAGGTCGAGGCCGATGGCATGCTCTACGAGATCGACCTGCCGCTGGCCGGTGATTTCCAGATTTCGAACGCGCTGGTTTCGGCGGGTCTTGCCATTTCCACGGGAACACCTGTCGCCAAGGCCTTGCTGGCGTTGGAGAAATTGAAGGGCGCGCCGGGCCGGCTCGACCTCGTCGGCACCACCGGCAATGGCGCGCCGGTCTATGTCGATTATGCCCACAAGCCCGACGCGCTGGAAAACGTGCTGGCCTCGGTGCGCCCATTCACGACCGGCCGCGTCATCGTCGTGTTCGGCTGCGGCGGCGACCGCGACCGGGGAAAAAGACCGATCATGGGCGAGATTGCGACGCGGCTTGCAGATGTTGTCATCGTCACCGACGACAATCCGCGCTCCGAAGTGCCGGAAACGATCCGCGCCGCTATTTTGGCCGCCGCCCCCGGCGCCATCGAGATCGGCGACCGGCGCCAGGCGATCCACGAGGCGGTCGCCATGCTGCATGCCGGCGACACGCTGATCGTGGCCGGCAAGGGCCACGAGGAAGGCCAGACGATCGGCTCCGAAACCTTGCATTTCTCCGATCACGAGGAAGTTCGCGCGGCACTTACGGAGCGTGCCGCATGAGCTTGCTGTGGACCTGCGAGGCGCTGGTTGCCGCCATGGACGGGCGGCCGTTGGGGCCGATGCCGGAAGGCATTTCCGGCATTTCGATCGACAGCCGCAGCCTGCAGCCGGGCGACGCCTTCTTCGCCATCAAGGGCGAGGCGATGGACGGCCATGATTTCGCCACCGCCGCCATCAAGGCCGGCGCCGGCGTGCTGGTGGTGGCCGAAGGCAAGCTGCCGTCGCTCGGCCGGCTGACGGCGCCGATTATCGTCGTCGAG
>NZ_RZOM01001124.1:0-1946 GCF_003999175.1 Mesorhizobium sp. M7A.F.Ca.ET.027.03.2.1
CTGCTGGTCAATGCCGGCGTCCTCGTGCTGCTGGTCGTACTCAAGGACGCTGGCTTTACCGGCATCCGCAATCTTGTCTCGGCGACATTGCACCGCAAATGGCGCGGTTGGCTGGACAGCCGCTTCAACGAAGCGCTGCTGGATGGCAACCATACGCATTTCCATGCCCAGCATGCATCGACCGGCAGCGGCGCACCGCCCCCCGACAACATCGACCAGCGTGTCCAGGAATCCATCAAGGACATGACCGGGGGCGCCATCGGGCTCGCCATGGGCGTACTGGCCGTCGCCACCTCGCTCTTCTTCGTCGGCCAGAAGCTGCTCGAAAACTCCGTCGAGGTGAAGGGGCTGGAGTTCCTCGGCAGCTATGGCAGCGCCATCCTGGCCTTCCTGGCCGTTGCCACCTATGTGCCGCTGAACACATGGATCGCCGTCGAGCTCGGCGGCCTGCTCGAGCGCCTCAACGTCAGGATGCAGAAGGCCGAAGGCAGCTATCGCGGCGAACTGACGACGTTCCTGCGCCGCTCCTTCCATGTCGCGGCGTCTCAGGGCGAAGGCGTGCAAAGGACCATGCATGGCCGGCTCTATGTCGATATCGACGGCACCTGGACGCGGCTGAACATCGTCAACACCGTCTATATGTCGTTCGAGCTGATCTACAATTTCATCGGCGCCCGCATTGTCGCCTATGGACCGGGTCTCGTGCCGTTCATCCACAACCGCCTCGATCTGAAGGGCTATATAACCGGCTCCGAGCTGGTCAATTCTCTGATCGGCCAGTGTTCGTGGTTCATCCACGTCATGCCCGCCATCGCCACGCTGCGCGCCAACAGCCAGCGTGTCACCGAGTTGGCCAACGCGATCGAGAATGTCCAGCATCCGCAGGAATTCTACAGCCAGACCGGCCGCTCCGATTTCCACTACACCAGCCAGAACCCGGTTTTCGGCCTGACCATCCAGAAGCTCGAACTGGCGCATCAAGGCGAGGATGCGACGCCCTTCCTCAGCGCCGCCAATTTGCGCTTCCGGCGCGGCGAATGGACTTTCCTGAAGGGCGAGTCCGGCTGCGGCAAGACCTCGCTGATCAAGGCGATCAACGGCCTGTGGCCCTATGGCCGCGGCACCATCGTCTTCCCCGAAGGCGTGAAGAGTTTCTATGCCGCCCAGGAGGTCAAGCTGCAGCCTGTGTCGCTGAAGCAACTGGTCTGCCTGCCGGGCTCCGAGCACGACCATGGCGACGCGCAGGTGGCGTCGGCGCTGCACAAGGCCGGGCTTGGCGACTTCATCGAGCACATGGCCGACGAAAGCCGCGAAGGCAAAAGCTGGGACCAGGTGCTGTCGGGCGGCCAGAAGCAGAAGCTGGTGGTGGCTCGCATCGTGCTGCAGCAGCCGGGGCTGCTGTTCCTTGACGAGGCGACCGGCGCGCTCGACCCCGACGGCAAGGTCGCCTTCCACCAGGCCATCAAGGACAACTGCCCCGATGTCACGGTGATCAGCGTCATGCACGAAGCGGTTGCGCCGAGATCGATGAGCGGCAGCGAATTCTATCACAGCATCGTCGCGATCGCCGACGGCGTCGCCACCAAGAAGCCGCTGGTTCCGACCCTGCCCGCCGAACTCACCACCATTCTGGTGCAGCCCAGGCCGGTCCCAAGGCCGGTCGAAGACAAGTGGCTGCGTTTCTCGCGCCGGCTGAAGCAGAAATAACGGTTATTCCACCCCGGTCTGCCGAGGCGAACGGCGGCCGGCGATCACAGTCTCGCGATCTTGGCCGCTCGTCGGCATTTTCCCTCCTCACCGCGATTGACACGGCAAGGCGCGCTCCTATGTTGCGCCCGCTTGCAGATAGTAAAAACGCGAACCCGCAAGCGGAAAGGTCACCGCGCCATGCCTGGCGACAGTCACAGTCGAACGCAACAGCCGTCCGCCCTGACGTGACCTCACAT
>NZ_RZOM01001125.1:0-1946 GCF_003999175.1 Mesorhizobium sp. M7A.F.Ca.ET.027.03.2.1
GGTGTGGGCATTGTGGGTGGCGAATTGCGGATAGATGCGGTCGGTCATCGATAGCAGCTTTTTCGCGCAAGCCATGTAGGAAACGTCGGTGTTGGTCTTGCGGGTGAAGACGGGATAGCCTGACAGTCCGAGCGTCTGCGCGCGCTTGATCTCGGTGTCCCAATAGGCACCCTTGACCAGCCGCACCATGATGTTGCGGTCGTATTTCCTGGCCAGCGCATAGAGCCAATCGATGGCGAAGGCCGCGCGCGGCCCATACGCTTGCACCACCACACCAAAGCCATTCCAGCCGGCGAGTTCCGGCTCGGCCAGCACCCGCTCGATGACGTCGAGCGACAGATCGAGGCGATCGGCCTCCTCGGCATCGATGTTGAGGCCCATGCGCGAATGGCGCGCGGCCAGCGCCAGCGACAAGAGCCGGTCTGCCATGACAGGCAGCATCTCGTCCTTCTGCCCCACCTCGTAGCGCGGATGCAGCGCCGAAAGCTTGACCGAGATGCCGTGGTTCTGCCTGATGTCAGGACCGTTGGAGCCGGAATCGAGCGACGAAATCGCGTCGGCATAGGCCTTGTGATAGCGCAAGGCGTCGGCCTCGGTGCGGGCTGCCTCGCCCAGCATGTCGAAGGAGTAGAGGTAGCCCTTCTGCGTCATCGGCCGGCCGCGCTTGACGGCTTCCGTGATGGTGCGGCCGAGCACGAACTGCTCGCCCATTTCACGCATGGCGGCGGCCACCGCCTTGCGGATCACCGGCTCGCCCAGCCGCCGCACCATAGAACGCAGCGTGCCCTCGATGCCGCCCTCGCCCTCATCGAGGACGCGGCCGGTCAGCATCAGCGCCCAGGTCGAGGCATTGACGAAGATGGAGCTTGAACCGCCCGAATGCGCCGACCAGTCGTGCGGCGCGATCTTGTCGGCGATGAGGTCGTCCATCGTTTCGGTGTCGGGCACGCGCAACAGTGCCTCGGCCAGGCACATCAGCGCCACGCCTTCCTTGGTGGAGAGACCATAGGCAGAGAGGAAGACTTCCATCAGCCGAGGATCCGACGAGCCGCGCACCGCCCGCACCAGAGCGGCGGCCCGTGCCGAGATCGCCTTGCGGTCTTTCCCGGAGAGCGCCGTAGCGTCGGCAAGCCGCTTCACGGCCTCGTCTTCGTCGGGCAGGTAGTTGGCGCGAATCTGCTGGCGGATGGCATCGAGCGCTGGCATGGCGGTCCCATGGATCGAGCAAAGGAGATCGGGCCGGCGGTCACCGGACCGAATGGCGCAAGCTAGCACAGGTACGAATTTTCAGTCGGTCCGAAGAAATCGACATTGCAGGTCATTCGATCTATCATAACGGCTCAAAGCTGACATATGGACTGCATTTTCGATGATAGAAGACCAATTGGACCGCATCGACAGGAATATCCTGTCGGCGCTGGCAAGCGATGGCCGGCTTTCCATGTCGGAACTGGCGACAAAGGTCGGCCTGTCGAAGACGCCGGTGCAGGCGCGGGTGAAGCGGCTGGAAAAGGACGGCTATATCAGAGGCTACCAGGCGATCATCGACCGCGAGCGCATGGGCGAAGGCCATGTCGCTTTCGTCCAGGTGAAATTGTCCGACACCCGATCCGCCGCGCTCGATGCCTTCAACCGATCCGTACAGGCCGTGCCGGAGATCGAGCAGTGCCACATGATGGCGTCGAGCTTCGACTATCTGCTGAAAGTCCGCACCAGGGATATCGCCGCCTATCGCCGCGTCCTCGGCGAACGCATCTCAGCCCTGCCCCACGTCGCCCAGACTTCGACCTTCGTGGCCATGGAGACGGTCAAGGATCGGTAGAGCGTAGGGATGGCTGAAGCCTCCCCAACTTCGTCATCCTAGGGCGAAGCAGGAGCGAAGCTCCGTCTCGGAGACCCTGGGATCCATGCCGCGACCTCGGCCGAAGAATGCAGCGGAGCAGAAT
>NZ_RZOM01001126.1:0-1941 GCF_003999175.1 Mesorhizobium sp. M7A.F.Ca.ET.027.03.2.1
GCTGCTGGTAGTCCTTCTCGCCGAAGACCGCACAGTCGGGCGTTGCCTGCAGGAGGAGCTTTGCCACCACGGTGGCGACGCCGTCGAAAAAGGTCGGCCGAAAATCCGACTCGAGCCCGGCTGAGGGGCCGCCGACCGAGATTTTGGTGGCGAAGCCGGCGGGATACATCTCGCCAACCGTCGGTGTGAAGGCAAGGTCGGCCTTTGCCGCGCCCAGTTGGTCGAGGTCGCGGGCGAGTTGGCGCGGGTACTTGTCGAGGTCTTCGCTCGGCGCGAACTGCGTCGGATTGACGAAAATCGACACGACGCAGCGCTCGGCTTTTTGGAGCGCGATCCTGACCAGCGAGATGTGCCCGTCATGCAAAGCACCCATGGTCGGCACCATGGCGACACGAAGGCCGTCGCGCCGCCAGTCCCGGATTTGCGCGCGAAGTGCGGCTACGCTGTCGACGACGACGGGTTGGCTCATGTGTCGTCCCTGCTGTTTGTCGCCGAAAAGACATGGCCGGGGCCGGGGAATGTCCGGCCCCGCACCTCGGCTGCATAGGTTTCCGCCGCATGCGAGATCACGCTGCGCAGATCGGCGTATTCCTTGACGAATTTCGGCACGCGATCGACGGTCAGCCCGACCATGTCGTCGATGACCAGGATCTGGCCGTCGCATTCACCGCTGGCACCGATGCCGATGGTCGGAATGGCGAGGCGGCGGCTGATATCGGCGGCGACCCTCTCGACCGTGCCTTCGATGACCACCGAGAAAGCGCCGGCATTCTCGACGGCGAGCGCATCGCGAAGCAATGCCGCAACAGCCTCCTCGGTGCGGCCCTTGATCTTGTAGCCGCCGTCCTTCTCGACCGATTGCGGCTGCAGGCCGATATGTCCCATCACCGGAATGCCGGCGGCGACGATGGCCTCGATCTGGCTGATCATGTCGAGGCCGCCTTCGAGCTTCACCGCCTGGCAGCCGGTTTCGTCGACGACCCGCCGCGCCGAGGTGACGGCTTGCGCTGCCGTTGCCTCATAGGTGCCGGCCGGCAGGTCGACGACGACGCAGGCCCTGGCCGAGCCGCGCATCACGGCCTGCCCATGTGCGATCATCATCTCCAGCGAGGCGCCCAGCGTCGTCTTGTGGCCATGCAGGACCATGGCGACACTGTCGCCGACCAGAAGCAGGTCAACATGGCGATCGAGCAGACGGGCGATGGGATAGGTATAAGCGGTCAGGCAAACGATCGGCGTGCCGCCCTTGCAGTGGCGAATCGCCTCGGCGCTGATGCGAATGTCGGTGGTCGGCAATTCCGTGGCCAATCGTCACCTCCTTGGCCTCAAGCCGGGCTGGATGCAGGCATGGGCGCGCAGAGCTTTAGAAATACCGCAAAGGCTTGGCAAGCGTGCATGCAGCGACCGGGAGGATCACAGGCTTGTGTCGGGCTTCAGGCAAGCCATTTGCGCGCACGCCGTGGCAAAAGCCTTGCCTTCGGCAAGGCCTGACGCCATAAGCAGGAAAATGGGCGCTGCCGGCGCGAGGGTTTTGAAATGAAGACTTTCCTTACGCAGTTTTTCACCTGGTGGAACAGCCAGACGATAGGAACCCGCCTGCATACCTGGCGGTACGGCAAGAAGGTCGGCCAGGACGAGACCGGCAATTTCTATTACGAAGGCGGCATCGATTCGGAAGGCCGCACGCGCCGCTGGGTCATCTACCGCAATTATTCGGAAGCTTCGGCGATACCGCCCGGCTGGCACGGCTGGATGCACCACCGCGTCGACGTCGCGCCGTCCAGCGAGGACTACAAGCCGCGCGACTGGCAAAAGCCGCATCAGCCCAATCTGACCGGCAGCCCGGCGGCCTATCGCCCGAAGGGCTCGGTGCTGACCAATCAGCACCGCCCGCAGGTCACCGGCGACTACGATGCCTGGACACCCGGGTCGTAGCGACAG
>NZ_RZOM01001127.1:0-1939 GCF_003999175.1 Mesorhizobium sp. M7A.F.Ca.ET.027.03.2.1
GTCTCGTAGGTCTCGATGTCGTCGGCGAACCAGCCGAACGTGTCGAGGCTCGGCGCCAGCTTCATCGTGCCGTCGAGCGGAATGCGGTCATGCGTGGTGCGCAGCCCGATCAGTCCGCAAAAGCTCGCCGGGGCGCGGATCGAGCCGCCGGTGTCTGAGCCGGTGGCGATATCGGCCAGCCTGCCCGCCACCGCCGCCGCCGACCCCGATGAGGAGCCGCCGGTGACGCGGTCGGGTGCCGCCGGGTTCACCGGAAACGAGAAATGCGCATTCTGGCCGAACAGCGCGAAGGCAAGCTCGTCGGTCTGCGTCTTGCCGACGAAGCGTGCGCCGGCATCGAGGATCATCTGCACGGCGGGTGCGGTGCGCGAGGCCGCGTGGCTTTCGGCGAATTTTTGCAAATTGCCGCAACCGGTGCGGTAACCGGCGACGTCGTAGATGTCCTTGACGGCCAGCCGCAGGCCGGCCAGCGGGCCGAGCTGGGCATGTGCCACCGGCATCCGGCGAAGATCGAGAAAGGCGTTGAGAGGGCCGTGCGTGCCTGTCATCGTTCGATATCCGGATACGGTTGCCGCAACATTGTTCGACGCCAGAAATTTTACAACCTGCGATACGATTTTTATTGATTGTGAAAGTCTTCGCTCTTATATCGCGCTTGCCCAAAGTCGCACGTGCCTGTGGGTGTCCGCCGATCCTCGAATGGTGAGGGAAATCGGTAAGGTAACTGGAGCCAACCCCTCCAGTCGGTCTAGCGGCCAACCGCCAGCCCGAGGACACCTTGAAGCAACGACGGTGCGGGCCTTTCTGGTGTTCTGCCGGTTGTCCAAAAACCGGGGTTACTGAAGAGGCACACCTTCATTGCCGGCAGTGCGGACGGGTCTCCCATCCAAGCCAAGGCAGACAAAGCGAACCGAGGCCGGGCAAGGCCAAGGTTCACCGCCGCGAGACGGCGCTTCATGGTTCCGGGGTCTCCACCGGCTGGTTCCATGGATATCCGTCCCGCCTTTGTCCACCGCGTGTTCGCGAGGCTGACAGCCCGCGTCCCGCAGCCTTATTGCGCGCCGAAAGGCGCTGATGGAGAGACCCCGATGGCCACCCAGCGCATCCTTGACTTCCTCGCCACCCGACGTCCGACCGGTCCCTGCCTCGTCGTCGACCTCGATGTCGTGCGCGACAATTTCCGCGCCTTCGAGAAGGCGCTGCCCGATTCCAAGATCTACTATGCGGTGAAAGCAAACCCGGCACCGGAAATCCTGCGCCTGCTTGCTGCGATGGGCTCGTCCTTCGACACCGCTTCCGTTGCCGAAGTCGAGATGGCGATGGACGCCGGTGCGCCGGCGGACCGCATCTCCTTCGGCAACACCATCAAGAAGGAGCGTGACATCGCACGCGCCTACCAGCTCGGCATCCGCCTGTTCGCCGTCGATTGCGTCGAAGAGGTCGAGAAGATCGCCCGCGTCGCTCCAGGCGCGCGCGTGTTCTGCCGCGTGCTGACCGATGGCGAGGGCGCCGAATGGCCGCTATCGCGCAAGTTCGGCTGCGTGCCGGCGATGGCCGTCGACGTGCTGCGCCATGCCAAGGGGCTCGGCCTCGACGCTTATGGCGTGTCGTTCCATGTCGGCTCGCAGCAGACCGACCTGACCGCCTGGGACCGTGCGCTGGCCGACGCCAAGGTGGTGTTCGCGACGCTCGCCGAAGAAGGCATCGTGTTGAAGATGGTCAATATGGGCGGTGGTTTCCCGACGCGCTATCTGCGTGACGTGCCAGCCGCCCAGGCCTATGGCCAGGCGATCTTCTCGGCGCTGCGCAAGCATTTCGGCAATGCGCTTCCCGAGACCATCATCGAGCCGGGCCGTGGCATGGTCGGCAATGCCGGCGTCATCAAGTCGGAAGTCGTGCTGATCTCGAAGAAAGCGGCCAATGACAATGTGCGCTGGGT
>NZ_RZOM01001128.1:0-1937 GCF_003999175.1 Mesorhizobium sp. M7A.F.Ca.ET.027.03.2.1
GAGTTAATCTTTTTGTATTTCCTTCGATGCAGCGAGCCCGTCCGGCCGCTCGTCGGCATCGCCGGTGCGCCGCGAGCGTGACTGCGCCTTGCGCTTCTGCAGATTGGCGCGCAATTGCTCGGCCAGCCGATCCTTGCGGATTGTTGCGCTGTTTTTCGGTGGACCATCCTTTTTCACTGGAATTGCCTTGTCGTCCATCGCCCCGTCGCCGCCGGCGACCCACCAGCTTGCTGTTCAGGGATAGCCAACATTGTGGCACTGCCATGTCATTAAAAGCTATCCGGCAAAGGCTTTCACAGAAGCGTTGCGCTTGGCCTTGCGCTTGCCGGTTCGATATGGCAGAAGCCCCGCCATCAGCGGCTGCGGTAGCTCAGTGGTAGAGCACTCCCTTGGTAAGGGAGAGGTCGAGAGTTCAATCCTCTCTCGCAGCACCAGTTTCCAACATCCTTGTTGCCGCACATTCGTTCTCTGCATTTGCGAGGGCGAGGCGGCTACATGGGAACGGCGCGGCCGTCGTGCTGGCGGACCTCATCAGCCGTGCATTGCTCCAGAAAATGGCTGCCACAGGCAACTCCAGCCGAAACGCGTTCTCGGAAGCGACACGATTCGTTAACCAAGATGCTGTTCATCAACATGACGTGTTGTGGCATGGACGCCTGTCTGCGTCGGTCAAGTCCATGCTTGTCAGGAAGAGGGCTGAAAGGCTCTTCATCTGGGCGGAACCTGAAATCGCCCGAAACAAGAACGTGCAAGGCATGAACGTGAGCGAAAACGTGCAAAACGCCCCCCGTGCTTCCCGTCTTTGGACACTGCCTGCCATCATCGCAGCGTTCCTTTGCCTGTGTGTCACCGGCGCGTTCGCGGAGACGCGTGCTTTGAAGATTCAACATCTCCATACGGGCGAGAAGGCTGAAATCGTCTTCAAGCGCAATGGGCGCTATGATCCGGCGGGATTGAAGAAGATCAATCTCATGCTGCGCGACTGGCGTCGCAACGAACCGACGAAGATGGATCCGCGCCTGCTCGATCTTGTCTGGCAGGCCTATCGCGCCAGCGGCTCGAGAGCCTATATCCACGTGGTCAGCGCCTATCGGTCGCCAGCGACGAACGCCATGCTGCGCAGCCGCTCGAAGGGCGTGGCTCGGGAAAGCCAACACATGGTTGGCCGTGCGATGGACTTCTTCCTGCCGGATGTGCCGCTGAAGAAGCTGCGCGACATCGGCCTGAAGATGCAGGGCGGCGGCGTAGGCTATTACCCTACCTCGGGCTCGCCTTTCATACATATGGATGTCGGCAATGTGCGGCATTGGCCGGGCATCAGCCGCCAGGAACTCGCAAGGGTATTCCCGAACGGCAACACCTTGCATGTGCCGAGCGACGGCAAACCGCTGCCCGGTTATGGGCAGGCGTTTGCCGCCTACAAATCGCGCAAGGGCGCCGGCACGCCCAACATCGACCTGGCAAGTGCCGACGGCGGCCAACGCAGGCCGGCGCGCGGCCTGCTGGCGACGCTTTTGGGTGGCCGCGGTGCGGACGAGACCGATGATGTCGCCGAAGCGGTGCCGGCGCCACGCAAGCCGGCCAAGTCCGTTGAACCCAGGCCCGCCGGCATCGCAATCGTGCCGCCGCAGGATGCCCAGCGCGCCGACATCCAGATGGCTTCCGTCGATAGGGCCGAAGAATCGCCGATTGGACCGGAAGGGAAGACGCCTGAAGCGATCGTCATGGCCATGGCGCCGGGCTCGGTGCCGCTGCCAGCCTTCGCCCCGCGCAGCGGGTCCACGACCAGCATTCCGACCCCGCAACTCGCGCCGCTTGCAGCAGCCAACGCTTCCACCGCGCGGGCCGAACTGGCCAATCCAACAGCAACCGATGCTGAAATTCCCTCGGGCAAGTCGGCCGGTCCCGCGGGCGGCGCGCCGGACATGGTGGCGTTC
>NZ_RZOM01001129.1:0-1936 GCF_003999175.1 Mesorhizobium sp. M7A.F.Ca.ET.027.03.2.1
GCATTCGCCCAGTCCAAGGGTATCGTCTACTATATGGTGCCGACCCTGCTGGACGAGTTCCAGACCGGCTCGGTGAGCGCGCTGGAACTGTTCCTGAAGCAGACCGGCTACGAGATGAAGACGCTGAACGCCGACAACAAGACCGACGCCCAGCAATCGCAGATGAACGACGTCATCGCGCTGAAGCCGGCGGCCATCATCCTGGCGGCAGTCGACTTCAATGCCCTGAAACCGTCGATCGAGGCGGCCCGGGCCGCCGGCATCCCGGTGGTCGAGTTCGACCGCCAGATCACCTCGACGCCATCCGACTTCACCTCTGTCGCCGGAACGGTCGAGATCGGCTACGTCGCCGCCGACCAGGCCGAGAAGCTGCTGAAGGCAAAGCACGGTTCGGTGAAGGGCAAGGTGCTGCAAGTCCTCGGCGATCCCGGCGATCCCTACACGCTCGACATCCAGAAGGGCTTCGAGGAGAAGATGAAGGCGTTTCCCGACGTCAAGATCATCTCGCTTCCGGCCATGCAGTGGGAAGCCAGCAATGCCGGCACAATCGTTGCCGACCAGATGCTGGCGAACCCGGACATCGACCTGATCTTCAGCCATGCCGCGCACCTTTCGGTCGCTGCCGTCGCCTCGCTCGAGGCGGCCGGCAAAAAGCCGGGCGACGTCATGCTGATGAGCTCGAACGGCGCTCCGGTCGGCCTCGACCTGATCCGCAAGGGCTGGCTCAACGCCGAAATCGAGCAGCCGCTCTACGCGCAGGCCGCGGCTGTCGCGATGTTCATGGACAGGATCGTCAAGAAGCAAGAGATCAAGCCCGGTGAACACGACGTGCTCGGCTTGAAATCGACCGTGACCAAGGAAGCCTGGGGTCCGAACATCAAGATCCCCGGTGCCGCCATCACCAAGGAGAACGTCGACAACCCGGCCTTCTGGGGCAACCAGAAGCCGCCGACGGACACCGTCAAGCCGGTCGAATAGTCATTGAAAGCGCTCCGGGCCGTAACGGCCCGGAGCCTACCCTTTCACAACGCCGCGTCCAAAAGACGCCGTGGCGAATTTGAATCCGCGCCCGAACCCGACGAAATCGAATTGATTTCGCGGGGCATGCGCCAACCGGATCAGCCCATGAACCCGCGCACACGCAAAGCCCTGGAGTTCGTACTCGACAACCTCGTCTGGTTCATGTTGCTGTTCGTGCTGGTGGTCTTCTCCATCTTCGTCCCGAACTACTTTCAGCTCGGCATCTTCGCCAACATCATCGAGGCTTCCAGCGTGCTCGGCGTCATGTCGATCGGCCTGGCGCTGGTGATCATCGCCGGCCACATGGATCTGTCGGTCGAATCCGTCGCAGCGCTTAGCGCCATGGCGGTCGGCATCCTGTTTTGCTCGTCGGGCATCGGCATGGGCGTGCAGTTGCATCCCGAATGGCTGATGGTTCCGGTTTCGCTGCTGCTGGCGCTGGCAGTCGGCGGCCTCATCGGCGCCTTCAACGGCTATCTGGTGGTCAAGGTGAAGATGAGCGCTTTCATCATCACGCTGGCGTCCTACATCTGGGTGCGCGGCCTCGTGCTGGTCGTGTCGGGCGGCCGCTCGGCGCAGGATCTTGCACCGGCCATCCGCTGGTTCGGCATCCAGCGCCTTGTCGGCCTGCCGCTCACCGCCTGGATCGCGGTTGGCTGTTTCGTGGTCTTTTCGCTGATCATGGCCAAGACGCCATTCGGCCGGCATCTCGTGATGATCGGCGGCAACGAGACGGCGACCTTCCGCGCCGGCATCCGGGTGAACCGTAATCTCATCATCGCCTTCGTGCTTGCCGGCGCGATTGCCGGCCTTGCCGGCTGGCTGCTGGCGATCCGCACCTCGGGCGCCACCGCCAATCTTGGCGTCGGCTTGCTGTTCAACGCCTTCGCCGCGGTCGTCATCGGCGGGGGCAGCC
>NZ_RZOM01000112.1:0-9292 GCF_003999175.1 Mesorhizobium sp. M7A.F.Ca.ET.027.03.2.1
GGTTCTGCCCATGCCACGGCTCGGTCTACGACACGGCCGGACGCATCCGCCAAGGCCCGGCGCCTGAGAACATGGCGGTGCCGGTATTCAAGTTCATTTCCGATACCAAGATCCTTATCGGTTGAGGCAGGGGACATTTCGATGAGCGAGGGACACTCGACCTATACGCCCAAAACCGGTCTCGGACGCTGGTTCGACGCCCGTATGCCGCTGCCGCGGCTGGTCTATGACAGCTTCGTCGCCTATCCGGTGCCGCGCAACCTCAACTACGCCTGGACGTTTGGCGGCATCCTGTCGATCATGCTGGTGGCGCAGATCCTGACCGGCATCGTGCTGGCCATGCACTACACGGCCGACACCAATCTCGCCTTCGGCTCGGTCGAGAAGATCATGCGCGACGTGAATTCGGGTTGGCTGCTGCGCTACATGCATTCGAACGGCGCCTCGTTCTTCTTCGTCGCCGTCTACATCCACATCTTCCGTGGCCTCTATTACGGCTCCTACAAGGCGCCGCGCGAGCTGCTGTGGATCCTCGGCTGCATCATCTATCTCCTGATGATGGCGACCGGCTTCATGGGCTACGTGCTGCCATGGGGCCAGATGAGCTTCTGGGGCGCCACCGTCATCACGGGTTTCTTCAGCGCCATTCCGCTGGTCGGCGACTGGATCCAGCAGCTGCTGCTCGGCGGCTTTGCCGTCGACAACCCGACGCTGAACCGCTTCTTTGCGCTGCACTATCTGTTGCCGTTCATGATTGCCGGCGTCGTGGTTTTGCACATCTGGGCGCTGCATGTCGTGGGCCAGTCGAACCCGACGGGTATCGAGGTCAAGTCGAAGACCGACACTGTCGCCTTCACCCCCTACGCGACCATCAAGGACGCGTTCGGCATGATCGTGTTCCTGTTCTTCTTCGCCTATTTTGTCTTCTACCTGCCGAACTATCTCGGCCATCCCGACAACTACATCGTCGCCAACCCGCTGAAGACGCCGGCCCACATCGTGCCCGAATGGTACTTCCTGCCGTTCTACGCGATCCTGCGCGCCATCACCTTCAATGTCGGGCCGATCAACTCCAAGCTCGGCGGCGTGCTGTGCATGTTCGGCGCCATCGTCATGTTGTTCCTGGTGCCGTGGCTCGACACTTCGAAGGTACGCTCTGCCGTTTACCGGCCCTGGTACAAGCTGTTCTTCTGGCTGTTCGTGGCCGATGCCATCCTGCTTGGCTGGCTGGGCTCGCAGCCGGCCGAAGGCAGCTATGTGTTCATGGCGCAGATGGCGACATTGTTCTACTTCGCCTTCTTCCTGATCGCGCTGCCGGTGCTCGGCCTGATCGAGACGCCGCGACGGCTGCCGAACTCGATCACCGAGGCGGTCCTCGAGAAGAACAAGGGCGGCAGCGGACATCCGGCGGGCGCTACGGCGGCGCCGGAAACCAAAGGCTGAGCGGGTAGAGAATCTAAGGGGATTTGGCATGAAAAAGATTCTCACCTCGCTGGCGCTGGTCGGCCTCGTGGCCGTCGGCATCGGGTCGGCGGGCACTTGGGCGATCGCCGCCGAAGAGGCGCACAACGCCGCCGCGCCGACGCATTTCCCGATCGACGAGCCGAAGGAAATGGACTGGAGTTTCACCGGCCCGTTCGGTACCTATGACAAGGCGCAGCTGCAGCGCGGCCTCAAGGTCTACAAGGAAGTCTGCTCGGCCTGCCATTCGATGAACATGGTGGCGTTCCGCACGCTGTCGGACCTCGGCTATTCCGATGCGCAGATCAAGACGCTGTCGGCCGAGTACACGATCCATGACGGTCCCAACGATGCCGGCGACATGTTCGACCGTCCCGGCAAGCCGTCCGACCACTTCCCGCCACCGTTCGCAAACGACGAAGCGGCCGCCGCTTCCAATGGTGGTGCTGCTCCGCCCGACATGTCGCTGCTGGCCAAGGCGCGCGGCGTCGAGCGCGGTTTTCCGCAATTCGTCTTCGACATCTTCACCCAGTATGACGCGGGCGGGCCCGACTATATCCACTCGCTGCTGACAGGCTATAACGAGACACCGCCTGCCGGCATGGTTATCCCGGAAGGCACCCACTACAACCCCTATTTCATGTCGGGCGTGTCGCTGAAGATGCCCAACCCGCTGTCCGACGGCCAGGTGACCTATGATGACGGCGCGCCGCAGACAGTCGACCAGTACTCCCGCGACGTTTCCGCCTTCCTGATGTGGGCGGCCGAGCCGCATATGGAAGACCGCAAGAAGACCGGTTTTCGCGTGCTGGTGTTCCTGCTTCTGTTCGGCGCTCTGGTCTATCTCACCAAGCGCAAGGTGTGGGAAGGCGTGGCGCATTGAGCCACACAATCAAGTGATCGCGAAGGGCGCCGAGAGGCGCCCTTTGCATTTCCGGAGGCTGGTCATGTCACATGGCCGTCACCGCATCCGGCGATCCTGTGCTGCTCTCATCAAAGGATCGCATTCATGAAAAGATACGCATCGCTCGCGGCAGGCCTGTTGCTGCTCATCGTGGGCTCGGCCGCGCAAGCGGAAGACGCCCAGCCCTTCATCACCAACAAGGATGTCGACCTGACGATGATCCTGCCGCCGCCGCCGGCAAACGATTCGGCACAAACCAAGGCCGAACTCGGCGAGGTGCTGACTTTGCAGGTCACGCGCACCCCGGAGATGGTCGCCAGCGCGGTGGCCGATGCCGAGGAGAATGTCTGGCGCTTTGCCGACGTGATGGGGCCGAAATTCAACAAGGAAACGCTGCCGAAATTCAGCGCCTTCTTCGATCGCGTGGTGGCTACCGAAGGCGCTGTCGTCGATCCCGCCAAGGATGTCTGGAAGCGCCCGCGCCCGCATCAGCTCAGCGATCTCGTCAAGCCTGCGGTCAAGCTGTCGAGCTCCGGTTCCTGGCCTTCCGGACACGCCACCGTCGGCACGATGATGGGCATCATTCTGTCCGACATGGTTCCGGAAAAGCGCGCCGAGATCATGGCACGCGCGAGCAAATACGCTCACAACCGCGTGGTTGGCGGCATCCATTTTGCGTCCGATGTCGAGATGGGCAGGATTTCCGGCAGCGTCATTGCCGCAGTCCTGCTCAACCGGGACGACTTCAAGGCTGAATATGAAGTGGCCAGGGCCGAGCTTCGTTCCGATCTCGGCATGTAATCCTCGTCAGCCGGATTTAGACGGGAAGGGGCGCTTAAGGCGCTCCTTTCTTGTCTGCGCCATTGCTTAGGCGGAAGTTCGGCAATTAGTCCGTTGGCATGGCGGCATGAGGTTGATATTCGACGCATCGAACGGTGGCGAGAAGCTCGTCCCGCCATGGCTTTTGGATTTCGATGATGCGGCTCAGCGACTGTCACAACTTTTCCGATTTCCGGCTGATGGCACAGCAGCGGCTGCCCGGGCCGATCTTCAATTACATTGACGGCGCGGCTGACGATGAGGTCACCTACCGCCGCAACGCCGCAAGCTTCGAGACCTGTGACCTGGTTCCCAACGTGCTGCGCGGAGTGAGCGAGGTCGACATGTCGGTGACGGTCATGGGCCAGAAGCTGGCGATGCCGTTCTATTGCTCGCCGACCGCCTTGCAGCGCCTGTTCCACCATCAGGGCGAGCGCGCGGTCGCCAAGGCCGCAGCCAAGTATGGCACCATGTTCGGCGTCTCGTCGCTTGGCACCGTCAGCCTCGAGGAGGCGCGCAGCATCAGCAGCAGTCCGCAGGTCTACCAGTTCTATTTCCATCGGGACCGCGGTCTTAACCGGGCGATGATGCAGCGGGCAAAGCAGGTCGGCGTCGAGGTGATGATGCTGACCGTCGACAGCATCACCGGAGGAAATCGCGAGCGCGACAAACGCACCGGCTTTGCCATTCCCTTCAAGCTCAACCTTGCCGGTATGGCGCAGTTCGCGCTCAAGCCGGCCTGGGCGATCAATTATTTCACGCATGAGGGGTTCAAGCTGCCGCAGCTCGACGAGCATGTCGACATGGGCGGCGGCACGATGTCGATCAGCCGCTACTTCACCGAGATGCTCGATCCGTCGATGACCTGGGACGACGTCGCCGAGATGGTCAAGCTTTGGTCGGGGCCGTTCTGCCTCAAGGGCGTCATGTCGGTGGAGGATGCCAGACGCGCCGTCGATATCGGCTGCAGCGGCATTGTGCTGTCGAACCATGGCGGCCGGCAGCTGGATGGCTCGCGGGCGGCGTTCGACCAGCTTGCTGAGATCGTCGACGCGGTCGGCGACAGGATTGACGTCATCATGGATGGCGGCGTGCAGCGCGGCACGCATGTGCTGAAGGCACTGTCGCTCGGCGCCAAGGCCGTCGGCGTCGGCCGCTACTATCTGTTTCCGCTCGCGGCTGCCGGCCAGCCCGGCGTCGAACGGGCGCTCGAGCAGATGCGGGTCGAGATCGAACGCGGCATGAAGCTGATGGGCTGCAGTTCGATCGAACAATTGTCGCGCAACAACCTCCGTTTCAGGTAATCTCGACCCATGAAATCCTCGCTAGAAGACACGCTGCTTGCCGCGATCCGTACCATTCCGGACTATCCCAAGCCCGGCATCCTGTTTCGCGACATCACCACGCTGCTCGGCAATGCGCGCGCCTTCCGCCGCGCCATCGACGAACTGGTACATCCCTACGCCGGCCAGAAGATCGATAAGATCGCCGGCATCGAGGCACGCGGGTTCATCCTTGGCGGCGCCGTCGCCCATCAGCTCTCGGCCGGCTTCGTGCCGATCCGCAAGAAAGGCAAGCTGCCCTACGAGACGGTGCGCGTCGCCTATAGCCTGGAATATGGGCTGGACGAGATGGAGATGCACAAGGACGGCGTTGCTCCGGGCGAGAAGGTGATCCTTGTCGACGATCTGATCGCCACCGGCGGCACCGCGGAGGCGGCGGTCAAACTTCTGCGCCAGATCGGCGCCGATATCCTCGCCGCCTGTTTCGTCATCGACCTGCCGGACCTCGGCGGCCGCGCCAAGCTCGAAGCCCTCGGTGTGCCGGTCAGAACGCTGATAGGGTTCGAGGGGCATTAGGTTTCTCCCTCGCCCCGTTTACGGGGAGAGGGAAGCGAAGCGAGCAACGCGAGCGGAGCAGGGTGAGGGGTAAGTACGACCGTCGAGTTTAAGACACCAACGCTGGCGCCGCCCCTCATCCGCCCTTCGGGCACCTTCTCCCCGTAAACGGGGCGAAGGAAAAAGCTACTCCACCTTCACCAGCACGGCGCTTTCGAACTCGAGCACCTTGTCGCCGGTGGGATCGAAAGCTTCCGAACGCAGCGCCAGCAGCCGCCAGCCGGGGCGTGAGGCGATTGGGCGGTGCGACAGCGCGGTGCGCGTGAAGGTGATGGTTTGCCCGGCATAGACCGGCTTCAGCCATTTCAGGTTCTTGAAGCCGGGCGAGGGGCCGAATTCCGGCACCGGACCGGGACCGCTCCACGCAGCGATCTCGGCGTCCATGCGGTTTTCCAGATTGAGTTTCATCCAGGTCGCGGCCGTGTGCCAGCCAGACGCGCAGAGGCCGCCAAGAACGCTTTTCTTCGCGGCCTCCTCGTCGATATGGAAGATTTGCGGGTCGTACTTGCGGGCGAAGGCCTTGATCGCCTCGGGCTCGAATGTGTGCGAGCCGAGCGTGACGGTGGTGCCGATACGGAAGAACTCGTCCAGTGTCATGCTTGGCTCCCCGCGGCATCGCGCGTGAGGAACATGACGGAGTTCTCGAGCTCGAAGACGCTTTCGCCACGCTGGTTGAACAGCTCGCTGCGCATGGTGACGAAGCCGAGTTGCGGCTTCGATTTCGACAGGCGCTTGGCAACAACCATCAGGGTGCCGGTCAGTTGGTCGCCGGCCAGGACCGGTTTCTTCCATTTGACCTGATCGACTCCGGGCGCGCCCTGGCAGGTCGAGTCCAGCAGGAACGCATCGCAGAGCATGCGCATGAACATGGCGCAGGTGTGCCAGCCCGACGCTGCCAGCCCCCCGAGGATGCTGGCCTTGCCGGCCTCCTCGTCGAGATGCATCGGCTGCGGGTCAAATTCTCCGGCAAATTCGACGATCTCGGCGGCACTCACGAGCTTCGAGCCGAGGTCGATCGATGCGCCCTCGATGAAGTCCTCATAGGCCCATGCTTTTATCTCTGCAGTCATGGTCTGGAATCCGGCTTGTCGACCCACGATCCCCAGGATCGGGGTTTCCGGATGCAGGCCGGCGTTCATTTGGTCAAGCGATTTCTACTGCGCCAGCCTGTGGCAGGACCGACAACGCCACTCAGAGCCAGCCGCGGCGGCGGAAGTACCAGAAGGGCAGGATCGCCGACAGCACCATCATGGCGATGGCGAAGGGATAGCCAAGTTGCCATTTCAACTCGGGGATGATGTCGAAATTCATGCCGTAGACCGAGGCGACCAAAGTCGGCGGCAGGAAAATGACGGCGGCGACCGAGAAGATCTTGATGATGGCGTTCTGCTCGATCGAGATCATGCCGAGCGTGGCGTCCAGCAGGAAGGAGATCTTCTGCGACAGGAAGGTGGCGTGGTCGGCGAGCGACAGCACGTCGCGAGACAGCGTCTTGATGCGCGCCTTGGTGTCCTTGCTCATCTTGGTGCGGGTCGAGGCATGGGCGAAGAAGCCTGCCAGGCGCTGCAGCGAGATCAGGCTGTCGCGGATCGAGGAGGCGATGTCCTCCTTGCGGCCGATGGCTTTCAGCAACTCCTGGAAATCACGGTTGCGCTTGGAAACCTTGGTCGACCGCGCCTCGAAGATATCGCGCGAGATCGCCTCGATGTCGCGGCCGGCGCGTTCCAGAATGTCGGCAAGACGGTCGACGATCGCCTCCAGCAAGCCGATCAGAATGGTGTCGCCGCTGGTGCAGCCGGTCGCCACCTTTTCGGCGCGCTGCGGAAAGGTCTTGAAAGCTTTCGGTTCGTGGTAGCGCACCGTGATCAGTCTTGTGCCGGCGAGCACGAAGGTAACCGGGGACATCAAGGGATCGTCGATTTCGGTCTGGGCGGGCAGGGTGGCGGTCATGAAATAGGCGCCGTCCTCGACATAGAGGCGGCTCGAAATCTCGATCTCCTCCATCTCCTCGCGCGTCGGAATGGCAACGCCGAGCCAGCTCTCGATCGTCGCTTCCTCTTCCTTTGTCGGGTTGAACAGGTCCGCCCAGACGATGGTCTCGCTGTTTGCCAGGAGATCGTCGACGACGCGCAGGCGGTCATTGTCCACGACGAAGGCCTTGATCATCGCCTGATATCCCTTGCTGGGGCCAAAGGGTGCGTTCGGATTGACGCGTCGTGTTGGATTGCACGGGTTCTCGACGTCAGCGCCGACCGTGCGTCTGCCGCTTAGACCTGTGACGTGACAAAATCAAGACAACCGGCTGTAGGGCGGATGGCCGCCGTCGCCTTGGAAGCATGTATCGAGGAACTTCGCCGACAGCTTGCCGGGATGTTCTCGAGCGCTTCAGGCATCAGGTGTTGAACTTGAACAACAGCACATCGCCGTCCTGGACGACATATTCCTTGCCTTCGTCGCGCGCCTTGCCGGCTTCCTTGGCCGCCACTTCGCCGCCCAGTGTGACGAAGTCGTTGTAGGAGATGGTCTGGGCGCGGATGAAGCCGCGCTCGAAATCGGTGTGGATGACACCGGCGGCCTGTGGCGCCTTGTCGCCCCTATGAATGGTCCAGGCGCGCGTCTCCTTCGGCCCGGCGGTGAAATAGGTGATGAGGTGCAGCAAATCGTAGCCGGCGCGGATGACCTTGTTGAGGCCTGGCTCGTCGAGGCCGAGCGAGGACAGGAATTCCATCTCTTCCTCGTCCGAGAGCTGCGCGACCTCGGCTTCGATCGCCGCCGAGATCACCACTGTGCCGGCGCCCTGGGCGGTGGCCATCTTTTCCACGGCCCTGGTGTGTTCGTTGCCGGTGGCGGCGTCGGCCTCCGCGACATTGCAGACATAGAGCACGGGATGCGAGGTCAGAAGGTTCAGGCCCTGCAGGATGCGCAAATCTTCGGCCGAAATACCCTTGAGCAGGATGCGGATCGGCTTGCCGGCCTGCAGCAGTTCGAGCGCTGCCTCCATCAACGGCAGCACGGTCGTCGCTTCCTTGTCCTTGCTGCCGGCGCGCTTGCGGATCTGCACGATGCGGCGCTCTAGGCTGTCGAGGTCGGCAAGCATCAGCTCGGTCTCGACCGTCTCGGCATCGGCGACGGGGTCGATGCGGCCCTCGACATGGGTGATGTCGTCATCCTCGAAGCAGCGCAGCACATGCACGATGGCGTCGACCTCGCGGATGTTGGCGAGGAACTGGTTGCCCAGCCCTTCGCCTTTCGAGGCACCGCGCACCAGGCCGGCAATGTCGACGAAAGAGATGCGAGTTGGAATGATCTCCTTCGACTTGGCGATCGCCGCGATCTTCTGCAGGCGCGGATCTGGCACCGCCACCTCGCCGGTGTTCGGTTCGATGGTGCAGAATGGATAGTTGGCGGCTTGCGCCGCAGCCGTTCTGGTCAACGCGTTGAAAAGCGTCGACTTGCCGACGTTGGGCAAGCCAACGATGCCGCATTTGAAACCCATTTTTGTTCGGTCCTATCGGGAAAATAGAAATTTGATCAGGGCTATGGGCGATAGGGGTGATCAACGTCAAGCCCTTCGGTCCCTCGATGCTCAGTCCTTGCCGCCGAACAGCTTCTTCAGCATGGCGGCCATTGGACCGCTTTCCGGCAGCTTGACCACCGGCTGTTGAGGCCGTGCTTGGCGGACATGACTTTGCTGCTTGTGCGCCGGCTGCTTCTGCGCTGGCTTTTCGGGCTCCGGCCCGGCCTTGCCCTGGACGGCGAGACTGGCCTTATTCATGAAGCCGGATTCGTCGCCCTTGACGATCATGGCGGCATTGTCGGCGATCGCGTCGAGCAGCGGGTCGAGCCATTCGCGGTCGGCTTTGGCGAAATTGCCGAGCACATGGTGCTGGACCATTTCCTTGACGCCGGGATGGCCGACGCCGATGCGCACGCGGCGATAGCCATTGCCGATATGGCCGTCGATCGACCGGATGCCGTTGTGGCCGCCGGCGCCGCCACCGGTCTTGATGCGCAGCTTGCCTTCGGCAAGGTCGATCTCGTCATAGAAGACGGTGAGCGCGGAAAGCTCGAGCTTGTAGAAGCGCAGTGCTTCGCCGACCGACTGGCCGGACAGGTTCATGAAGGTCTGCGGCTTGATCAGGACGATTTTTTCGCCGCCGAGCGTGCCCTCGGAAATCAGGCCCTGGAATTTCTTCGACCAGGGCGAAAA
>NZ_RZOM01001130.1:0-1930 GCF_003999175.1 Mesorhizobium sp. M7A.F.Ca.ET.027.03.2.1
ATCCAGCCCTTCTGAGCGGCGGCGGCTGCTTGTTCCGGAGATTGCTCGCCGGCGAGCATCTTTTGGGCTTGCACGTCGAACTGGGTCATCAGGTCTTCTGCCACCGGCAGGCCCGTGAACTCATTGGCGAGATAACCGGTCTTGAAGATTTCGAAAGCCTTGCCGAAAGCCTTGTCCGAGGTCACGAAATCGGGCTTGGCGTTGACGTTGCCGGGGAAGGCGTTTGCAAGCGATACGAGCTTGGCGTTCACCTTTTCACTCATCACATATTGGACGAGTTTCCAGGCCTCTTCCTGATGTTTCGAGGCAGCAGAGATGCCGATGCCCCAGGAGGCATAGGGAAGGCCGCGCTTGCCGGTATAGTTTTCCACGACCGGGACCGGGATGAGGTCGAAGTTCAGCTTGGGATTGCGCTTGCGGATGAGGTTCACATGCGCGAGCGAGTCGATCATCATCCCGACGCGGTTGTTGACGAACTCCTCGACCTTTTCCTGCTCGGTCTTGGTGGCGATGCCGGGCGAGATGGTTCCGGCGTCGTTGAGAGATTTGACGAAGGTGAGCATGTCCACCACCGGTTTGCCCTCAAGGTCCGGCTTGCCGTTCGCCATCATCGACCGACCCGAAGCCCAAACCCACGACATCATGTCGTTCTGGACGCCGGATGGCGTTTGCAGCGAGAGGGGCAGCACCCAGCCATACTGGTTCTTGTCGGCGATCGTCATCTTCTTGGCGGCTTCGAGAAACTCCGCACGGGTCGACGGCAGCTTGGTCACGCCTGCCTGGGCGGCGAGGTCCAAATTCACGAAGACCGGATAGACGAAGGAAGCCACGGGAAACATCACCGCCTTGCCGTCCACCTTGATGATGTCCGCGACCTGGCTCTTGTCGAAACCGCTCGCATCCATCATCGGATTCATGTCGGCGAGTGCGCTCTGCGCATTCAGATTGTTCACCCAGGCACCGTCGAGACCGACGACGTCGCTGAGCGTTCCGGTTGCAGCACCAACCGAGATCTGGTCTCGCGTGGTCGCGTAGGGCCCACTGACCAGCGTCACTTTGATTCCGGGATTTGCGGCCTCGAAGTCATCCATGATTGCCCTGAGCGAGCCGGCCGGCAATTCGGGCTCCCACCATTGGGTGAATTCCAGCGTCGTATCCGCCATGGCGCCGGTTGCGCCAAGCAACCATGCGGCTGCGGCTATTTTCAGCATCGCGGGTTTTATACGAAACGTCATCTTCTCCTCCTTCTTTATATTCGACCGCACAATGCGGCCGATCGTCTGGTTATTCACAAATCTTCTTATGCAGGCGCCTCACCCTCACCCGCGGGTCTTCGCTGATACTCAGATTGCCAGATGCGTCTCCGGGTCGAAGTAATGGAGCTTGGTATCATCCAGGGCCAACCTGATTTCCGAGCCGGAACGGACTGTGCTGACCGGTTCGAATTTCGCCACCGCATTCGACGCCAGGCCGAAATCCTGCACCGCGTCAGGGTCGCCGGAGTCCACCCGGACCGCGTCGATGTCGAGATGGACGATTTGTTCGGATCCAAGTTCTTCGATCGAGGTCACCTTTGCCGGTATCGTCTGATACTTGCGGCCGGATTCGAGGCTGCTGTCATAGAGATCCTCCGGTCGTATCCCGAACACGACCTTGCGCCCCGCATACGACTTCAAGCCCGGCCTGCGCACGAAGGCTGCATCCTGCAGCCGGATGGCCAGGGCGCCGGACATCAGTTCGTCGCCCGTCAGGGTCGCCTCGAAAAGGTTCATCGAAGGAGACCCGATGAAGCCGGCAACGAAGGCGTTCACCGGCGATTCATAGAGTCTCTTGGGTGTGTCGACCTGCTGCAGCACGCCGCCTTTCAACACCGCGACCCTGTCGCCCATCGTCATGGCTTCGGTTTGGTCGTGGGTCACATATATTGTCG
>NZ_RZOM01001131.1:0-1927 GCF_003999175.1 Mesorhizobium sp. M7A.F.Ca.ET.027.03.2.1
GCCTGCCAGCTTTGGCGAGCTGCAGCCGCTGCTCGCCGCCAAGGGTGTGGCACTGGCGAGCGACACGCAGGATTACATGATCCCGATCGCCGTCGAGGCGAACAAGGTCCAGGACCGGCTCGGCCTGTTCGGCGCCATTGTCATTCTCGTTTCCTCGATCGCCGGCGCCGTCTATGCGCTCAGGCAGATCGAGCCGCGCGCCAGGGCACGCAACAATGTCGAGAGGCTGATGCTGTGGGGGCTGCTTGCCGCCTCCACCATCGCCATCCTGACCACCATCGGCATCGTGCTTTCGATGCTGTTCCAGACGATCACCTTCTTCGAAAGCGTCTCGCCGATGAGTTTCTTCTTCGGCACCGTCTGGGATCCGCGTTTTGCCGCTGCCGGTTCGGGCGGCAGCCAGGGCCAATTCGGCCTGATCCCGCTTCTTGCGGGCACGCTCTACATCGCCGCCGTCGCGCTGCTGGTTGCGGTGCCGGTCGGGCTGATGTCGGCTGTCTACATGGCCGAGTATGCAACGCCCAAGGTGCGCTCGGTGGTTAAGCCGGCGCTTGAACTGCTGGCCGGCATACCGACCATCGTCTACGGCATCTTCGCCGTCGTCACGCTTGGGCCGTTCCTGCGCGACCTGTCCGCGGCGCTGACCGGCGGTTCGCCCTTCATCCAGGGCCAGAGCATCTTCACCGCCGGCCTGGTCATGGGCGTCATGCTGATCCCGGTCGTGTCCTCTCTTTCGGACGACATCATAACCGCGGTGCCGCGCGCCATGCGCGACGGGTCGCTTGGCCTCGGCGCGACCCGCTCCGAGACGATCAAGCGGGTGATCCTGCCGGCTGCACTACCCGGCATCGTCGGCGCCATCCTGCTGACCGCCTCGCGCGCCATCGGCGAAACGATGATTGTCGTGCTGGCGGCGGGCGTCGCCGCCAACCTCACCATCAACCCGTTCGAGGCGATGACGACCATCACCGTCAAGATCGTCAACCAGCTCACCGGCGACCTCGAGTTCAATTCGCCGCAGACGCTGGTCGCCTTCGCACTCGGCCTGACGCTGTTCGCGCTGACGTTGGTGATGAACATCGTCGCGCTCTACATCGTGCGCAAATATCGGGAGCAGTACGAATGACCGACATTTCCATGGATACGATGGTCAGGGCGGCGGCCCATCCGCGCCGCGACATCGGCCTGAAGGCCCGTTACGCCGCCGAACGCCGTTTCCGCATCTATGGCGTCGTGGCGATTTCCGTAGGCCTGGCGTTCCTGGCAATCATGCTGATCACCATCGTCTCGAAAGGCTACACCGCCTTCTGGCAGACGACGGTATCACTGCCGATCTCGTTCGACGAGAAGGTGATCGATCCTTCCGGCAAGCGTGCAACCGATCCGAGCGTTCTGATCAAGGCAAATTATCCCAAGCTCGCCGAAAACGCGCTTGTGGCCAAGCTCGGCATCTCTCCTGATGACAAGCCGATGATCCAGAAGCTCAAGGGCTTCCTGTCGGAAGGCGCCCGCGTCCAGTTGCGCGACATCGTTGCCGCCGATCCGTCCGTGATCGGCACGACACGCAGCGTCAACATCCTCGCCGCCGCCAATCTCGACTCGGCTTTCAAGGGCCAGATCGACCTCAGTGTCGAGGAAGCGCGACGCAAGGTCTCGGACCAGCAGATCACCTGGATGAACAAGCTCAAGGCCGAGGGCGCGATGGCCGAGCACTTCAACAGCGGCCTGTTCACCTACGGCGCCTCCAGCCGCCCGGAAACCTCGGGCATGGGCGTGGCGATCATCGGCTCGTTTTATATGATGGTGATCGTGTTGCTCCTGGCGCTACCGATCGGCGTCGCCGCCTCCATCTATCTGGAGGAGTTCGCCAAGAAGAACCGTTTCACCGACCTTATCGAGGTCAACATCAACAATCTGGCAGCGGTGC
>NZ_RZOM01001132.1:0-1927 GCF_003999175.1 Mesorhizobium sp. M7A.F.Ca.ET.027.03.2.1
GTATAAGCACGTGCGGCATACAAATCGGCAAGCCCCAGGCTGAAGCAGACGCTGCGGCAGGTACAAAGAAACCCGCCAAGGAGCCTTGGCGGGTTCTCTGGAATGCTTGGTGCGGATCTAAGCCAGCGATCGGCCTTGCGCCGCCGGCGTCGGCGCAGCCGGGGTGATCAGAGCCTCCTGGGGAAGGTGAAGCGCGGACACAATACGACGCAGCTTCGACGGGTCGGTCACTCTGCCGCTTTCGATATCCTCAATCTCGTCCACCGCCAGGCCGCATGTCAGGGAGAGCTCTTCCACGCTGTAACCGCGGGTCTCCCGCATCGCTCTGAGGGTGTTGTAATCTGGCCCGCTCCCGTTGGTTGCCGGTTCGGAGTGGGGTTCGCTTTTCGCATTATGGGGCATTGGCAACTCCATGACTGAAAGAGTTTGATCAAATGAGGAGTGTTGCCTGAGACGGTCGGGAAGATGCCCTCTCGCCGGCGATTTGCCAAGAGCCAAAAGGGCCGTCACGGGATCGTGAACCAGGTACCTGGCGCGGCCTCTCGCGCACACGTCGCGATCAAGTTGTTTTGAAGGCCTGATCAGCCTTTTGCCGGCAGTTTCGCCGCGCCCATTCGTTATCTCCGGGTCGCTGGCGTGAAACCATCCGGTTCCAGCCAGCCGTTCCCGGAAGGATTTTTGCAATCAACCTGAAGACAGTCATGGTCGTGCTCGGCACGATTTCCAGCCTTTACGTCGCCGGCGCGGGCGCCGCCCAAGCCGCAGAGGCGCTGCGTGTGCGCGGCACGGTGGTCAGTTTCGAACCCACGCTGCTCACCGTGAAAACGCGCCAGGGCGATACCGACGCGATCAAGCTCAAGGCCGGCTGGAAGATCTCGGGCGTCGCCAACGCCTCGGCAAAGGACATCAAGCAGGGCGATTTCCTCGGCATTGCCTCGGTTTCGAAAGCGGATGGTGGCAGCGGCGCCCTGGAGGTGGTGGTCTTTCCGGCCGCGCTGAAAGGAACCGGCGAGGGTGACCGCCCCTGGGACCTCCAGCCAAACAGCCGGATGACCAACGGCACCGTTGCCGACGTTACCGATATAAGCGGGCGGTCCGTCACGCTGACCTATGACAATGGCCAGACCAAGAAGATCTCGATCCCCGACACCACGCCCGTCGTGACCTTCGCGCCGGCGACGCCTACCAACCTCAAGCCGGGTGCGACGGTCTTCGTCACCGCTGAGCGGGGCAGCGACGGCGCGCTGAGCGCCAGCCGCGTCGTGGTCGGAACCAACGGCGTCGTGCCACCGATGTAGTCGAACAGGCGGCCCAATGGCCGTCTCTCTCGATCTTGCCGTGCATGGTGGCGGGAGGCTGGATTGGGCAGAAACAGTCCAGAAACAAAATTCTACAATCGGGAAATACTGACGAAAAAATTCAGGCGCGTAATTCCATTCGCGGCGGCCGGGCTATCGCCTCGATCCATATGCGCCCGCGAAACAAAAGGAAACCATCCATGAAGAAGTCCCTCCTCTCGGCCCTCGGGCTTGCAGTTGCATTGGCTTTCACGGTGCCCGTCATCGGCGCGACGAGCGCGGATGCGGCCCCGATGGCCAAGCATCATCGTCACCACCATCATCACCGCCACCATGTCCGCCACCACCATCATCACCGCCACCACCACCATGTGATCGGAAACAAGGCCTAAGCACCGCAGACTGCCACCGAGAAGACCGGCCTTGGCTTCCTGTCCAAGGCCGGCTACTCCGCCCCGCGAGGCTCGATCTCGGACTGGATCAACAATTCACGCAAATCCACGCCGCGACGTCGTCGTCTATCCCGGCGCTGGTATGGCACCACGACCAATCCGGCATTCGCCAGCGAAATCGAGCGGCTCTGGCGGCTCGACCAATCGCATTGCGCCGGCGGCACAGAGGTGCGAGGC
>NZ_RZOM01001133.1:0-1927 GCF_003999175.1 Mesorhizobium sp. M7A.F.Ca.ET.027.03.2.1
ATCCTCTACACATCGGGTTCGACCGGCAAGCCGAAGGGCGTGCTGCACACCACCGCCGGCTATCTCGTCTACGTCTCGATGACCCACCAATATGTCTTCGATTACCATGACGGCGACATCTACTGGTGCACCGCCGATGTCGGCTGGGTCACCGGCCACAGCTACATCGTCTACGGCCCGCTCGCCAACGGCGCCACCACGCTGATGTTCGAAGGCGTGCCGAATTATCCGTCGCAGTCGCGCTTCTGGGAAGTCATCGACAAGCACAAGGTCAACATCTTCTACACCGCGCCGACGGCGCTGCGCGCGCTGATGGGCGCCGGCGACGCGCATGTCGCCAAGACATCGCGCAAGTCGCTGCGCGTACTGGGTTCGGTCGGCGAACCGATCAATCCGGAAGCCTGGGAGTGGTATTTCAACATCGTCGGCAACGGCAAGGTGCCGATCGTCGACACCTGGTGGCAGACCGAGACCGGCGGCATCCTGATCACGCCGCTGCCCGGCGCCACCGACCTCAAGGCGGGATCGGCGACGCGGCCTTTCTTCGGCGTCAAGCCGCAGCTGGTCGACGGCGAGGGCAAGGTGCTGGAAGGTGCGGCCGACGGCAATCTGTGCATCACCGATTCCTGGCCGGGCCAGATGCGCACCGTCTATGGCGACCACGACCGCTTCGTGCAGACCTATTTTTCGACCTATAAGGGCAAGTATTTCACCGGTGACGGCTGCCGCCGTGACGCCGACGGCTATTACTGGATCACCGGCCGCGTCGACGACGTCATGAACGTCTCCGGCCATCGCATGGGCACGGCCGAGGTCGAATCCGCACTGGTCAGCCACGACAAGGTTTCGGAAGCCGCCGTCGTCGGCTATCCGCACGACATCAAGGGACAGGGCATCTATTGCTACGTCACGCTGATGGCCGGCGAGCAGCCGAGCGAGGAGCTGCGCAAGGAGCTGGTCGCCCATGTCCGCAAGGAGATCGGCGCCATCGCTTCGCCCGACAAGCTCCAGTTCGCGCCCGGCCTGCCGAAGACGCGTTCCGGCAAGATCATGCGCCGCATCCTGCGCAAGATTGCCGAGGACGATTTTTCAGCGCTCGGCGATACCTCGACGCTCGCCGATCCGGCCGTCGTCGATGATTTGGTCGCCAACCGACAGAACAAGAAGAGCTGATGCAGGCAGCGCTTGGCATTGTCAGTGAGCTTTGGCGCTATCCGGCGAGTTCGCTTGCCGGCGAGCGCCGGGAGACAATCTCGGTCGACGTCGAGAGCATTAAGGGCGACCGCATGTTCGGCCTTGTCGACGCGTCCGACAATGAGATCGCGCGACCGGACCGCGACCCGAAATGGCACAAGGTGCCGCGCATCCGCACCCGGCTGTCGCCCGCCCTGGAACTCGAGATTGCCGTTCCCGATAGCGACTGGCTGGCTGCGCCAAGTATCGAGAGCGACCGCGCGGTATCGGCCTATCTCGGCTTCGAGGCCTCGATCCGGCCGTTTCGTCGCGAGAATGCCGCGCCTGACTATTCCGGCCCGCTGACCGCGGAGCGCTACCGCAAGGCGCCCATCCATCTGTTGACCACCGCCTCGCTGGCGCGCCTGAAGGCATTGCATCCAGAGGGCGCCACCGACCCGCGCCGCTTCCGCCCCAACATCGTCGTCGACATGGCGGCAATCGAAGGGTCGTTCCCCGAAACGGAATGGATCGGCCGCAAGCTTGCCATCGGCGACCTGTTGCTGACCATCTCGGAACCCTGCCGCCGCTGCGGTTTCACCATCATCGCCCAGGATGGCTTCGACCATGATCCGGCGATCCTGCGCAACCTGGTCCGCCATAACGCCCACAATCTCGGGGTCTATTGCACGGTCGACCGGCCGGCGCGCATCGAAACCGGCGACGCGATGCGCTTCCTGTAAGCTATCGATAC
>NZ_RZOM01001134.1:0-1926 GCF_003999175.1 Mesorhizobium sp. M7A.F.Ca.ET.027.03.2.1
CCTGACGTCGCCCCCCTGAAAAGCGGGCTGGATGCGTTGGCGGCGGGCGATAGTCCCCGCGCTCGTGGAGTGCGCAATGCCCTTCCGGCTCAGTCGCTCGACCAGCATATCCTTGCCTGGGCGATCGCGCTTTATGGCGGCGACAAGGTTCCGAGCGGCGATATCACTGCTGCGGCCAAGATGCTGCCCAATTGGCCGGGCACCGTCGCCCTGCGCAGGAACAGCGAGCGCGCACTCTATCGCGAGAACCCTGCCCCCGACATCGTTATCAGGGCGTTCGACGGCAGCCAGCCGCAGACATTCGAAGGCGTGATGGTTCTTGCCCGCGCCTATGTGGCGTCAGGCAATATCAAGGCGGCACGTTCGGTGCTGTCGCCCTTCTGGCGCACCGCGATCCTGGAGGCTAGGGACGAGGCGGCGCTGATCAAGGAATTCGGCAGCTTGATCCCGGCCACCGACCACCGTTTTCGCATGGAGCGCATGTTCTATGCCGACCGCGCGAATTCCGCCTTGCGCGTCGCCGGCCTGGCCGGCGCCCAGCAACTCGCCGAGGCCTGGGCGGCGGCCGACAAAGGCGACAAGAACGCGCCCAAGCTGCTGAAGGCCGTGCCGGCAATGCAACGTTCGGCCGGCTACTTCTTCGCGCAGGCCGAATATCTGCGCAAGCAGGAGGATTTTGCCGGGGCCGCCGCCATTGTGATGCAGGCGCCGACAGATCGCGACGCTCTCGTCGATCCGGATGCCTGGTGGGTCGAGCGCCGGGTGTTGTCGCGCGAACTGGTAGACCAGGGCGACATGAAGACCGCGTACAAGATCGTCGCCACACACGCCGCCGAAAGTGCCGCCAATGCGGCAGACGCCGAATTCCATGCTGGCTGGTATGCGCTGCGCGGCCTGAACGACCCAAAAACCGCGGCCAGTCATTTCGCTCGCATCGCGAACCTCGCCCAGGGGCCGATGACGCTGTCGCGCGCCTATTACTGGCTCGGCCGTGCCGCGGAAGTCGGTGGTCCGGGCAATGCAAAGGACTATTTTGCGCGCGCCGCTGCCTATGGCACGACATTCTACGGTCAGCTTGCCGCCGAACGCGTGGGCCGGCAGGCGCTGAACATCGCCTACCCCTCGCCAAGTGCAGCCGACCGGCAGAATTTTGCCGGCCGCGAGGCCGTCAGCGCCATCAAGCGGCTGCAGGAGGCGGGCTACGACCGCTATGCCGAGACGCTCTATCGCGACCTTGCCGGGCAGTTGACCAGTCCGGGCGAACTGGCGCTGCTGGCTGTCCTTGCGGAAAAGCAAGGGAACCATTTCATGGCGCTGAAAATCGGCAAGATCGCCGGGGCGCGTGGCATCGATGTCGGCGCATTGTCGCATCCGCTCGGCGTCATTCCCGATTCGGCCGACATTTCCGGCTCGGGCAAGGCCCTGGCCTATGCGATCGCCCGTCAGGAAAGCGAATTCAACATCGGCGCCGTGTCCAGCGCCGGCGCGCGCGGGCTGCTACAGCTGATGCCGGGAACCGCAAGGCAACTGGCGAAGAAGGCCGGGCTGCAGTTTTCGCAAACACGGCTGACCACCGATGCCGGCTACAATGCGACGCTTGGCTCAGCCTTCCTCGGCGAACAGCTCGATCGCTTCAACGGCTCCTACGTGCTGACCTTCGCCGGCTACAACGCCGGCCCCAACCGAGCCAGCCAGTGGGTGGCCAGATATGGCGACCCGCGCGGCAAGGACATCGACGCGGTCGTCGACTGGATCGAGCGGATTCCCTATACGGAAACAAGGAGTTACGTTCAGCGCGTGATGGAGAATTACGAGGTCTACAAGATGCGTATTTCGGGCAAATACGACATTGTCGGGGATCTGGTGAACGGGCGGAGTTGAGGCTTCTGTCCTTCTCCCCTTGTGGGAGAAGGTGTCGCCGAAGGC
>NZ_RZOM01001135.1:0-1924 GCF_003999175.1 Mesorhizobium sp. M7A.F.Ca.ET.027.03.2.1
ATCATGGACCGCGCCGGCTTTTCACAGCTCGGTTTCAGCCTGGCCTTCGCCACCGCGGCGCTGGTGATGATCGTGACCACCCGCTTCGCCAAAAAGTTCATTGCACGTCGGGGCATTGCGGGCAGTGCTATCAGAGGCATGGCGATGTTGCTGCTCGGCGCGGCTCTGCTGGCGGCCGGGCAGCTGTTCGCGGCGCCGTCCTTCGCGACATTCGTCTTACCGATGTGGGTCGTTGCCGCGGGTATCGTCTTCACTGTCTCAGTCACCGCGAACGGTGCACTCGAGGCGTTCGGCGATGTCGCGGGAACCGCCGTCGCGCTCTACTTCTGCATCCAGAGCCTTGTCGTCGGCATCCTCGGCACGCTGTTCGTCATCCTGCTTGATGGAGACACGGCGTGGCCGCTGGTGGGCTACTGTTCGGTCATGGCGACGCTCACACTAGGCGCACTGAGGCATTTGCAGAAACGCCAAACCGAATAGACGGGACAGATGAGAAGCCTCGGCCGTTGGCGCAGGCTTCTCATCGTTGTCAGCGAGACGCCGCGCAGACTTCCCGCACGCGGTCGCGCAACCAGCGTTGCGCCGGATCGGCATCGAGGCGCGGATGCCACAGCATCGAGATGGTGACCTCCGCGGTGGCAACCGGCAGGGGAAAACTGTGCATGCCTGCGCGTGCGCCCTCGGTGTGCCGCTCCGGAACGCTTGCGATCAGGTCGGACGTGCGCGCCATGGCAAGGGCTGCCGAGAAACCGGAAACCATGCACACGACTGTCCGCTGCAGCCCGAGCCGGTTCAGGGCCTCGTCGATCGGCCCTTTCTCGCGGCCACGCCGTGAAACGCTGATGTGCCGGCCTGCCGCATAGCGCTCTGGCGTCACCGTGCCCTCGCTCAACGGATGGCCCATTCGCACGGCGCCGATGAAGCGGTCGCGAAGCAATGCCTGGATGCGCACCTCCGGTCCGGTCTCGCCAGCGACGCCTATGTCCAGGTCGATCGCCGCGTCGCGCAGCGACATGACGTCTCTATCGGACTTCGGCGCAAAGCGCAGCCGCACGCCGGGCGCATCGGCCTGGATACGGGCGACGAGACGCGGCGCGAATTCTTCGACGAAGCTCTCATTGGTGCGCAGCGTGAACACCCTGTCCAGGCTCGGGAGATCGAGCAAGGTGGCAGGGCGCAGCAGCGCCTCCGCATCCTGGACGACACGACCAGCCTGTTGTCGCAGTTCTTCCGCACGCGGCGTCGCCACCAGGCCGCGACCGGCGCGAACCAGCAGCGGATCACCCGTAGTCTCGCGCAACCGCGCCAGCGTCCGGCTCATCGCCGAGGGGCTGAGGCGCAGGCGGGTGGCGGCACGCGCCACGCTGCCTTCGGCCAGCAGGACGTCGAGAGCGAACAGTAAGTTGAGATCGGGTGACGTCATCGGCAGATCATGGCATGATATGGCGCCAAACGCACGAATAAGATGCAAATGCTGCGCCTTCCGCCACATTGGCCAAGGAACTAGATCTCCAGCAGTTCCGGTTGTGGGACTGATGGAAGGAGATCGCCGTGGCAATCGCTGAGCAAAATCGGGACGGGCTGACATCGGCGTCACCACGGATGCAATCCGCCGGCTGGGCGTTGGCAAGCCTGTCGCTCGCCACGCTGCTGTCGTCGCTGGGAACCAGCATTGCCAGCGTCGGGCTGCCGTCGCTGATGCAGAATTTCGGCGCGACGTTCCAGTCCGTGCAATGGGTTGTTCTGGCCTATCTGCTCGCCATCACCACACTGATCGTCAGCGCCGGCCGGCTGGCCGACATGTTTGGACGCCGGCCGTTGCTGCTTGGCGGCATCGCGCTGTTCACATCGGCATCAGTGCTCTGCGGCCTGGCGCCGACGCTGTGGCTGCTGATCGCCGCACGCGCCGTGCAGGGACTTGGCG
>NZ_RZOM01001136.1:0-1920 GCF_003999175.1 Mesorhizobium sp. M7A.F.Ca.ET.027.03.2.1
GATGTGCGCCGTGGAGGCGGCCAAGCGCGGCCGTTCGGTGCTGATCCTCGATCATGCGGCGGCGCCTGGCGAGAAGATCCGCATCTCCGGCGGCGGCCGGTGCAATTTCACCAACATCCATGCCAGCCCGAAGAATTTTCTGTCGGGCAATCCGCATTTCTGCATTTCGGCGCTCAGTCGCTACGCGCAGCGCGATTTCATCGCCCTCGTCGAACGACACCGCATTGCCTATCACGAAAAGACGCTTGGGCAGCTGTTCTGCGATGGCTCCGCACGCCAGATCATCGGCATGCTGGTCTCGGAAATGCAGGGCAGGGGCGTGGAGCTGGCGCTCTCGGCCAGCGTTGAGGATGTCCGCAAAACCGTGGAGGGGTTTGCGCTCACCCTCTCCACAGGCTTGGTTACTTGCCAGTCGCTGGTCGTGGCCTGCGGCGGCAAGTCGATCCCCAAGATGGGTGCGACCGGCTTCGGCTATGAGCTTGCCGAACGGTTCGGCCTTGCCATCGTCGAAACGCGACCGGCGCTGGTGCCGCTGACGTTCGACGCAAACACGCTCGAGCGGCTAGCGCCGCTGGCAGGCAATGCGGTCGACGCGGAAGTCGCCTGCGGCAAGACGCGGTTCTCCGAAGCGATGCTGTTCACGCATCGCGGCGTCAGCGGGCCATCCATCCTGCAGATCTCATCCTATTGGCGCGAGGGCGATGAAATCCGCATCGCCATGCTGCCGGGAGTTGACGTGGCGGACCTCGTTCGGGTGGCCAAGCGAAGCAATGGGCGGCAAGCGGCACAGACGGTGCTGGCAAATCATCTGCCGAAGCGGCTTGCGCAGTCGATCGCCGAGCGCACCGGGATCGACGGCAACCTTGCTGATCTTTCCGACGCCCAGATGAAAACCATAGCTGCCGCAGTCAATGACTGGCGCATCAAGCCTGCCGGCTCAGAGGGCTACCGGACCGCCGAAGTGACGCTGGGTGGGGTCGACACCAACGGGCTGGACCAGAAGACGATGCAGGCGAAATCCGTGCCGGGCCTGTTCTTCATCGGCGAAGTCGTCGATGTCACGGGTTGGCTGGGTGGCTATAATTTCCAGTGGGCATGGTCGTCGGGCTGGGTGGCAGGCCAGGCGGCCTAGGCTTGCGTCCGTGGCTTCGCCCCGGCAGCCGCTTTCTTCTTCTTTTTGGCCTGATTGTAATCGATCGCTGCGCGGACGAGCTCTTTTAAAGCGCCCTCATTGAGCCTGTCGCCCTCGAACATGTCGATTGCCCGCCACACCTTGCCGCCAAAACCATTGTTGAACAGATTGTCGGGGTCCGGCAGGCTGGCGCCATGGGAAAAGGTGAGTTTCACCTTGTCCTTGTGGGCGTTGCCGACCACGATGTTCCCGTCGAGGCACCATACCGGGCTGCCCATCCACTTCCACTCCTCGACGATGTCCGGGTCGGCTGCAAGGATGGTCTTGCGGATGCCGGCGAGCGTCTCGCCGCGCCAATCGGTGAGGCCGGCGATCAGTTGGCCGATCTGTTGCGAGGGGGTCATTGGGTGTCTCCTGTGCCTCGACGCGTTTCAACCGTCGCCCGTTACCAGCGCGCCAGTTGGGTGATCTGAATGAGGTTGCCGCAGCTGTCGTTCAACTGGGCGATGGTCGAGCCGGTCACCTCGGTCGGCGGTTTGATAAACGCGCCACCCTTCGCCTTGATACGCTCGTAGTCGCCCTTGACGTCGTCGGTGAAGAACATGACGGCGGGCTGGCCCTGCTTGAAGATGGCTTCCTGATAGGCCTTGGCGGCCGGGTTGTCGTTGAGCGCGAGTTGCAGCTCGGTTCCATCAGGCTCTTCGGCCGAGGCCACGGTCAGCCAACGATAAGGCCCGTTGCTGAAATCGGCCTTTTTGGTGAAGCCCAGCACGTCGGTGTAGAAGCGC
>NZ_RZOM01001137.1:0-1919 GCF_003999175.1 Mesorhizobium sp. M7A.F.Ca.ET.027.03.2.1
ATACTTCGCAGCGCGCCAGCTCGGCCATATAGATGCCGCCCCATCCAAGGGATGTGGCTCCAATCAGAGCTACCCAGCTGTAAACTTCAATGACCGACTTTGGGCGCATTGCTGTCATTCGCCTCCGGCGCATAAGTCGCCGCGTCGCCTAACACGCTAAGCCCGCCACTCATCCTGTCAGGCGGCAGTTACCTTGGATCGGATTCTCCGCCTCAAGTATCCGCTTCCAGCAAATGAAGATTGAAAGTTTTCCATTCCGTTTGTGGATTCATTTTTTTCAAAATTTTGACTAAGATGATATAACGCATTGACTTTATGCCGATTAAAGTCCCTCTCCCGCTACCACTTCAAACGCCACTATCGTACGCAATGGCCGATTGTGGCGGGCTGCCCATGCGGTGTCCTGTGCGATAGCGGCTATATCTGACCTTCCTAGGGCGAGTAGAAGCCTTCAGCGACCTACAGCATCTCGCTCAGTGACGCCAATGCGGCTAACGATGCCGTCACCAGATATTCTCGCCGTCACCCACGCGTATCGGCTTCACCCATCGGAAGTTTCGCGCTCGCCTGCCGGGCTTCGCCTTCGATCTCGATCTTGCTCCGCGCTTGAAGATCGAAGCGCACCGTTACGGTGCGCATGCGCGCATGCAGGACTCCGTCCAGCGTACCGCGCATTTCATGCAGATAAGTCAGCGACGATTTCCCAAGCTTTTCTATAACGCTGCGAACGGTGACCAGAGTTCCCGCCGCGGTTTCATGCACGTAGTCGATCTCCATCCTCACATCCGCCCAGCCGAGGGTCGGCGTCAAACGAGGATCGGCAATCCTGCCCAGCAACTGGAAACTGGCGTCATCAAACATCGCCACATAATGACGAACGTTGAGATGGCCCATCGCGTCGCACATCCAAGGATGCACGACGCCGACATAGGTTTCGATGCCGGGCGTCAAAACCCGACCTCGTTTGCGCCCTTGAGATCCAGCAGTTGACGGGCTTCGTCGGGCGTCGCGATTTCGAGCGACAACTCGTTGAGAATGCGCTTTATCTTGGCAACCTGTTCGGCATTGCTCTTAGCGAGCGTGCCCTTGCCGACATAGAGGCTGTCTTCCAAACCGACCCGTACATTGCCGCCCATGATCGCGCCCATCGTGCAGAGATTTATCTGGTGCTTGCCCGCGGCAAGGATCGACCAGAGATAATCGTCTCCGAACAGCCGATCAGCCGTCCTGCGCATGTGCATCATGTCTTCTGGGTCGGCGCCGATTCCGCCCAGCAGCCCGAAGATCGTCTGGACGAAAAGCGGCGGCTTCAGCAGCTTGCGGTCTAGAAAGTGCGCAAGCGTATAGAGGTGACTGACATCGTAGCACTCGAACTCGAATTTCGTGCCGTAAGCCTGGCCGACTTCGACGATGATACGCTCGATCTGCTCGAACGTGTTGGAGACGATGCCCTTCTTTGTGTCTTCCAGGTAGCCCTTCTCCCAGTCGTATTTCCAGTCGGTGTATTTCGGCGCGATGTGGTGCAGGGCGAAATTCATAGATCCCATATTGAGCGAGCAGAGTTCCGGCTTCGAAGCGTGCGCGGCTTCAAGGCGCTCTTCGAGGGTCATCTTCAGCCCGCCGCCGGTGGAAATGTTCATCACGGCGTCGGTCTGCTGCTTGATGCGCGGCAGGAAATCCATAAACAGCTTTGGATCAGGGGTAGGCTTGCCGGTCTCCGGATCGCGGGCATGCAGATGGATCACCGACGCTCCGGCTTCGGCTGCTCCGACGGCGGCGTCGACGATCTCGGACGGCGTTATCGGCAGATACGGGCTCATCGTCGGCGTGTGGATCGAGCCGGTGACCGCACAGGTGATGACGACTTTCGGCGATTTCTTCATTGTTGAACTCTCTCTTGTCTGCCTTTTGTTGTTATC
>NZ_RZOM01001138.1:0-1918 GCF_003999175.1 Mesorhizobium sp. M7A.F.Ca.ET.027.03.2.1
GACAAAGACGGCAACCCGGTGAAGGTGGCCAGTCTCGACGGCTATCTTGCGGTCGGCGTGCCGGGTTCGGTGGCCGGTCTGGAGATGGCCCGTGAAAAATACGGCAAATTGTCCCGCCAGGATCTGATGGCGCCGGCAATCGGCTACGCCAAGGACGGGTTCATCCTCAACCAGGGCGACGCCGCCTCGTTTGCCGGCAGTGCCGACAGGCTGGCGAAGGACCCCGCGGCCGCGGCGATATTCCTGAAACCCGACGGCAAGCCCTATGGCATCGGCGAGCGGCTGGTCCAGCCCGACCTCGCGGCGTCGCTCGCAACCATTTCCGAAAGGGGGACGGATGCCTTTTACAAAGGCGCCATCGCCGATGCCATCGTCAAGGCGAGCGGCGCCAAGGGCGGCATTCTCGCCAAACCGGATTTTGAGCAATATGCGGTGCGCGAACTCAAGCCCGTGACCTGCACCTATCGCGGCTACGAGATCACCTCCTCGCCGCCGCCCAGCTCCGGCGGCGTCATCATCTGCGAAATCCTCAACGTTCTGGAGGGCTATCCCTTGTCCTATCTCGGTGCCGGTTCGGCCGAGACGGTCCACGTCATGATCGAGGCGATGCGCTACGCCTATGTCGACCGCAATTCCGCGCTCGGCGATCCCGATTTCGTCGACAATCCGGTCTCGAAATTGCTTGATAAGGCCTATGCCGGGGATATCCGCGACAAGATCGACCCGTTCCGGGCCGGCGTGTCGCAGGATCTGATGCCGAAGGGCTTTGGCGAGAGCAAGGAGACGACGCATTATTCGATCATCGACGACGAAGGCAATGCGGTCGCGGTCACCTACACGCTGAATGGCTCCTTCGGAGCCGGCGTCGTCGCCGACGGCACCGGCATCCTGCTCAACAACGAAATGGACGATTTCACCCAGAAACCCGGCGTGCCCAATCTCTATGGCCTGGTCCAGGGCGAGGCCAACGCCATCCAGCCGAAGAAGACGCCGCTGTCGTCGATGAGCCCGACCGTGGTCGCCAAGGACGGCAAACCGTTCATGGTCATCGGCAGCCCGGGTGGCTCGCGCATCATCACGATCACGCTGGAAGCGATCGTCAATGTCATCGACCACGGCATGAACATCCAGGAGGCGATCGACGCGCCTCGCATCCACCATCAATGGCTGCCCGACAAGGTTTATGTCGAGCCGTTCGGCCTGTCGCCGGACACAGAAAAGCTGCTGGCCGGCATGGGATATCACCTCGATCTCGCTGACCAGACCTGGGGGCAGGCGGCCGGCATCCTGGTCGGCGGCAAGAGCCTGGCGGAAATCGAGAAGGGCGGCGGCGCGCGCTACAACGGCGCCATCGACAGCCGCGCGGCCTCTGGCGAGGCGCTCGGATACTGATAGCTCTGAGGAAAAACCTGGTGCAGCGTGGCGATTCGGGTTGATCGCCCGCTGCTCAAGTGGATCGGCTCACACCGATTTGGCCGTCACAAGACCAGCGTGAGAGTGGACGCAACCAGCATCAAGGCGGCAATGCCGACGAACAGCGCATAGATACGCGGCCGGTCGAGCAGCAGCGCGTTTCCGGATATCCAGGCGGACGTGGCGCCGCCAAGCGCGAAGAGGAAGCCGTTGCGGTGCCCGAAGACCATCGATGCGGCCATCAGCCCTCCAATGATCAGCGCACCGAACACGATGATCACGGCAACGGCATATCTCTCGAAATCATTGCCGCTTCCCATGCTCGGGCCGATTGCGTTCAAGGTTGGCAGATCGTCCGGATCGAAAGGGTTCGTCGACCCGTATTCGTCTTGACCGGCAGGCTCTCGCATCATTCATTCTCCGTATAGCGGCAACAAACCATCAAGCCTTGCCGAGCGCAACCCGATCGCACTCCCTTCAATGCGTTTGGTACGGTCTTCTACAC
>NZ_RZOM01001139.1:0-1913 GCF_003999175.1 Mesorhizobium sp. M7A.F.Ca.ET.027.03.2.1
ATCGACGAGCCCGAAGAATTGCAGCCCGGCCGAGGGCGGCAGGTTCTGTCCCTGTTCGGCGGTCGGCGCCTTGATGAACTTCAGCTCCGGACCGAACGTCATGTCGAAATCGTTGGGACCGAACGTGCCGGCATGGATCGGACCCGAGACGAATTCCCAGAACGGATTGAACTCCTGGAACTGCGCCTTGTCCGGGTTGTAATAATGCGCGGCCGTGTAATGCACATCTGCGGTGAGCCAGACGGTGTTGCTGATGCCGGCATTCTTTATGAAGCGCAGCAGGTCGGCGATCTCGAGCTCGCGCCCTTTTGGCAAGCCATTGTCGCCATTGCTGACCGCTTCGGCGCCAACCTTGTTGGTGCCGTCGTCCCAGACGACGAGGCCGAGCGGCATGTCGGCGGCGATGATTTTCCAGGTCGCCTTCGAATTCGCCAGTTCGCGCTTCAGCCATTTCGTCTGCTGCTCGCCGAGCATGCGCGACTGCGGCGTCATCTCGTCCTGCATGTCGGGACCATTCGGGCCGCGATAGGAGCGCATGTCGAGGAAGAACACGTCGAGCAGCGGCCCATAGGCGATCTTGCGATAGACGCGGCCGGGCTCGGACGGTTCGTAGCGGATTGTCGTCATTTCATGGAAGGCGCGCGCCGCACGGGCTGCCAGCACGTGGATGGATTTTTCCGTGTAGCGGCTGTCGGCGCTGAGATCCTTGGAATCCGACCAATTGTTCAGCACTTCATGGTCGTCCCACTGGTAGAAAGTCGGGCAGATGGCGCTCAGGCCGAGCACGTTCCTGTCCATCATGTTGTATTTCCACTGGTCCCGGTACTCGTCCAGCGTCTCGGCGACCTTGCGCTTGCCGTCGATCAGCACGACGTTCTTCCACTTGCCGCCGCCGGGCAGGTCGACCTCGTCCTTCATGGCGCCGTCGGCATAGATGGTATCGCCCGAATGCAGGAAGAAGTCAGGCGTGTGCTTGCCGATCGTGGCGTAGGTCTTCATGCCGGTCTCGTCGATGCCCCAGCCCTGGCCGGCGGTGTCGCCCGACCAAGCAAAGCGGATGTCGCGCTTCGAGGCTGGCGCCGTCCTAAAACGGCCGGTGATCGGCTCCGAAACGGCGTTGATGTCGGCGAGATCGGCCGATGTCATGCGGTAGAAGATATCCTGATCGGAAGCGAGGTCGGTGAGCAGCCGCTTGACCGTGTAATCGCTGGCCGGCGACGTATCGAGCGGCGCCAGGCGGGTCGCACTGGCGAAATTCTCCGTCGACGACACCTCGAACATGACGCGCGACGGTCGGTCGGTGCGCGTCCACACCACGCCGCTGGTGGCGTCGACATCGCCCGACTGGACGCCATGGGTGAAGGAAGGCCGCTGATTGGCGCGCGAATAATAGGGCAGCGCCAAGCTCGAGACGCCGGCCAGGCCAACGGCGCCGGCGGATGTGACGAAGGCGCGGCGGGTCATCGAAAGCTTGTTCACGGCTGTCTCCTGGATGGCTTGAACGGTGCCACCAAAATCCAGCGTCAATGTTTCAGGCGCATCTCGGGATGATGAAGTTTTGATAACAATGAACAGGGTAATCTCCCCCCTCGAGGGGGAGATGTCGCCAAAGGCGACAGAGGGGGCCGCCGCGCGTGGAGCGCTAACCTCCTTCTATCGCAAGAGGCCGAGCCCAGTCGGACCGACCCCCTCTGGCCGCTTCGCGGCCATCTCCCCCTCTCGGGGGAGATTAGCGTCGCGCCTAAGCCGCTTGCGGCTCCGGATCGAACGCCGGCTTGCTGGTGTTGATCAGCAGCGAGATACAGGCGGCAGCGATTGCCGTCATGCCGGCGATCAGGAAGGCCAGTTCGTAATTGCCCTGCAACTCGCGCATGGTGCCGCCAAAGGCGGCGGCAGCGGCCGCACCGATCTGG
>NZ_RZOM01000113.1:0-9284 GCF_003999175.1 Mesorhizobium sp. M7A.F.Ca.ET.027.03.2.1
TGCGCCAGTGACCCGCCGCACAGGCGGGTTTTTTGTTTGATGCACCGTCAGCCAAGGTGCCGGCCGTATGGCGCCGGCATTGCTCGCGGCAGGTGCATCGGTTATTTGACCGGCCAGGCAAACAACGCCACGCAATCCACCAAACGGAGCCCAGCACATGACACGCGAGACAATCCTCAAATTCGGCACCGTCGAACACGCGGACGCCGGCGATCTGGCTGGCTGGATCGTCGTCGAGGGCAAGCCGACCATGCAAACCGCCGTCCAGCACACGACCGAGGACGGCAAGGTGCTGTCGGGCACCTGGCGCGCGACGCCCGGTACCTACCACGCGACCTATACCGACTACGAGTTCGTGCACATGATCGCCGGCCGCATCATCATCACGCCGGACGGCGGCACACCGGTCGAGGTCGGTCCCGGCGATGCCTTCGTGGTGGAAGCCGATTTCAAGGGAACCTGGAAGATCATCGAGCCGGTGACGAAGCATTTTGTCGTCAGGGTTGGCTGAGGCGGGGTGATCCGTCTGGCCCGCCATGGTTCGCCATGGCGGAGCTGATCTCTGCATTCGCCCGGGCCTCGGCCAGGCCACTCCCCGGACTCCGGTCATTGGGTCATGAAGGCGTCTGCGGCGTCATCCACGGTCGGCCTCGACGTGAATGATACGGCACTCGCCAGCCAAGCGATCTCTCATCGGCGCTTACCAGCCAAATATCCTTGATACACCGGATCGATCCCCTAGTTCTTTCGGGGGCGCGGCAATCGCTAGGTTGCCTCGGGGGCAGCGGCGGTTCGGCCGTTCTGACTGCACGCCGCGGAAAGACGGTTGGACCGACGCATCCATGGAGGTCGTCGTGCGTCAATCGCGTGGATTCACCTGTGCGTATTTCGTCTTAGCTTGCTCGATCGCCGTAGTTTGCGCAGGAGCTGCAACCGGTGGTCAGCAAGGCGGAGGGCATGGCAACGGCGGCCATGGTTCTGGTGGCCATGGTGGCGGCGGAGGTCATGACGCCGGCGGCAACCACGGCGGCTCGCAGAAAGGGACTGGCGATGACCCCGGCGGCTCCAGTTCGTCGGCGGACGACGGCGAGACCAGCACAAGCGGCACTGCGGCAGCCCCGGGGACGGTAGGTCCGGCCACCGCTACTGCTGTTGCGTCCGCAAGGGGCGGACAGTCGCTCGACCTGCCGGCCGCTCTCCAGCCTCCCAGCGACAGCAACACTCAATCAACAGTCAGCCGAACCGAGGCGTTGCCGGGCGTCCCGGATAAAGTCGTTCGGGCCTGCCATGATGCCATCGAGTCGGCCGCCGCTCCGTTTGGGGCGACCAGCGTGCGCGTCGCCAGCGCGGGCTTCGTACATCAGTTGAGTCGGGCGACGATCTCGGCCCCTATCGAGGTCAGCATCGACTATGTGCGGCAAGGCAACGTGGAAACGCGGCAGGCGGCGATCCAATGCGAATTGGACGCGACAGGCAGCGTGATCGGCCTGACATAGCGAACCGCGCAGAACACCTCGCTGATGAAGCAGGGTGAATTCGAGGGGCCATTCATCTTTGGCCGAAATGGCAGCAGGCCTCGGGTGTGTTACCAAGGGTGCGGGGCATCAAAGATGGCCTTCCACGGAAGGGACCGCGCAGTCGGAAATCACTGCGGTGTCACGTGTCTTGGCAAGAGCGAATAAGGAAGTGTGATCGAACGCACCCGGGTCATCCGCGAAGGGTTGCGAACCTTGCCAGTCTTCTTGCTGACGGCCTTCACCTGGTTGGCTGCCGCGCGGCCAGAACGCGGCTTCAGGGGCGGTTCGATCTGCGCGCTGCGGCGCTCAGTCCTGAGCCTGTCGTTGTCCCCGCGCGCCGCAGCCAAGTCGCGGGCAAGAGAAACAGTGGCCTCGCGTTGCTCGTCCAGAGCCTCCTGAAGCTTAGCGACACGCACCAAAAGAGCTTGGGCGGCGGCTTCGCGCTCGATGCGGGCTCTGTCGAGATCCTCACGATTCATGACGGCTGTAGTACGTTCCCGTGCCAGAGCCTGTGCCGTCTCGGTTGCCGCCTGCTCGGCACGCTCTTTCGCTGAGACTGCTTTGACTCGCTCCAGTTCAGCCGCCTGGCGCTCGACGCGAGCTTCTTTCAGCTCCTCAACGGCCGCTGCTGCTGCAGCGCGTTCTCGTGCGAGCGTTCGCTCCGTGTCAGCTGCGGTCCGCTCCACTTGTTGTCTCGCTGTGACCGCGTCGGTCCGTTCCCGCTCAGCCGCAGCCGTACGCTTCATGAGTGCGGCATTGGCCAGTTTCGCTTCGGCGAGATCGCCACGAAGCAGCTCCGCCTTCCGGCGTTCGTCGTCGAGCATGCCGCTCGCCTGCGCCAGTGAAGCCTTGGCCGTGGCGCGATCCTCGGCGGCCTCGGTCTGAAGCTGTTCAATTTGGACGCGCGCTTGCGATAAATCGCGCGCCTGCCTTTGGGCCTGCTCCTGCTCGAGATGAGCAGCGGGCATCTCCTCAAGGACATAGCTGGTGGCCTCGCTCAGCATCGTGCGGGCATCTCCCGCAATGCGCCGCAACGCGTCAAGAGTGCGGGCCGCCGCGAGTTCATTGCGCAACCGCTCCTCGCGCGCGTCATCGGCAGCTGCCATGCTTGCCCTCAGCGTGTGGATCTGCTTGCTCGCCTCGAGGAGCGCTCCCTGCAGAGCGGCGCTCCTGGTACGCTCGCCTTCCGCCGCCCGGTGCTCCTGGTCGGCCAATTGTCTCGCAGCGGCGGCCTGAGCACGATCCGTCCCGGCTTGCGCCTGGCTAACCGTGAGATCCGGGCCAAGCAATTCGGCACTCGCCTGAAGTTTCAACGGGCGCGAAAGGTCTCGATGGGCCTGGTCTTGGGTTTGCGAGATGGCTGAAGCGGTTTCGACCCAGATTTGTCTCATCATCGCATAGCCAATCGGCGCGGCCAGACAAATGGCGGCGAGACCCAAACGCGATACAAGAACGATCGGCCTGCGAACGACAGGGTTTGAGGCAGGCGCCATGGCCGGGTCGGGATCTCCCATCTGAGCTGTGAAATTCAAACCGCGATCCGCAGCATAGGCCAACGGAGCAATTTTTGGCGGTGAAGCTCTATGGCGCAATTGGTCCCATGCCGACCCGCAAATCCGCTTCCCATGTTCCGCGATCGCGCTGATGGATGCTGCAAGCCGGCCAGACTGCACACTGTTCGGTGCAGGAGCACCGGTCACCAACGAGCTCCCGCTGGGTTCGGATGTCGCGGCGAAATGCTCGATTCGCACTCCGAACCGAGAGTAGTTGGTATTTTGAGCCCGAACATCCAGGCCGACCGCATGCAAGGGGTTGGCAGCCTTGGAAGAAGCAGGTCCGGCGACAAGTCCGGCCGGGCTTTCCCATTCCCAAGAAGCCTCGTCGGCGATACCGGATCTGCCTTCGTCAAACGCTGCAAGGCGGCTCCGTCGCACCGCGGCAAGGATACGCCGGAGCACAAGATAGACGCCCACCGATGCAAGCGTCACCACTGCGATCAGAATGGCCAAATTTACGTCGTCTGCATACATTTCGGCAAGATAATTTGGCATTGCCGTGCCCGTGCGTTCTGGGGTGTATCGTCAAGTTCGTAAAGCGATGTCTGGTCATCCGCCTTGGTATTGGCCAAGGCTTACCGCCCTCGAAACGTCGCTTTCGTCGGGATCCTTCTGGTACTTGCGAATTGTTGCGGATGACGGGGCGCCGGTCGCGCGCTGATAGATCGCCGCAGTTGATATTCCTTGGCGGGCAATGGCCGATCAAGGACACATGCAGGGCCCTGAGACGCCGATTTGCGCCTCTGCATATCAACCTCGCGAGAGTTCGCCGGTGCGGACAATTCGCCACTTCCCGGCTCTTGACTGTCCATCATGAACTTTAAGCTAGGTCACAGCGCACCACGGTCAACCATCACCTCGCAATGATCCTGCCGGCAGCCTTCGGCCAGACAAAAGGGCCATTGTAGTGCCCGCTCTTCGTAGCGAAGCTGGATTGTTCGGCGATGCATTCCCGCCGAGCTTAGAATTCGTTGCACTGTTTCGCGAAAAGTACGACGTCAGTTGCTAAGCTGGTGAAAAGCGTGGTGATCCCGACAGGAATCGAACCTGTGACCTACAGATTAGGAATTTGTCAGACGGCCTTTCCTGTTGTTTCCCAATGCCGGTCGTTGTACGATTTCGACGGTTCTAACATATTCAAGTTGTTGTGGTTTTCGTACGGCGCGGCTATCATAGCGTAGGCAAACCGACAAATCAAATCCGATGCAATCACCGTACTAATGCCGTACTAAATCTCATGACAGACCTTCGACTCCCCCTTACCGACCGCGCCGTTGCAAGCCTCCAGCAGGCGTCTTCGGGCCAATATTTTGCTCGGGACACCGACCTGCAGGGCTTCATGGTGCTCGTGGGCAAACGGAAGAAAACATTCGTCGTCCAGGGTGATCGAATGAAGGCGGGCAAGCGTCTTTCCGTCCGGATGAAGGTAGCCGAAGTTGGAGAACTCACAACGCGCGCGGCGCGGGCGAAGGCCAAGGACATTCTCGGCAAGATCGCCAACGGCGTGGACCCTCGCGCGTCGACGCGCAAGCGGGACGGCGAAGCTGCAGCGGCTGATTTGCCTTCGATTGCGAACCCCACGCTTCGCATTGCCTGGGAGCGCTATCGCGACGGGCATATGAAGAACAAAGGCCGAAGCGATGGGACGATCAACAACTATCGTGATCACATCGAGCGACTACTGGCCGATTGGCTTGACGAACCCCTTTCCAAGCTGGGCAACGATCCTTCCCTCGTGACTGTGCGGCACGGAAAGCTCACCAAGGAGAACGGCGCCTACATTGCCAATGGGTGCATGCGAACGCTGCGCGCCGTCTACAATCATGCTCGTAAGGCTGCCCGCACGCTGCCTGCGGACAACCCGGTCTCAGCCATAGACTGGAACGCCGAACATCGGCGCGACACCGCGCTCGGGCTTTCGGATCTCAAAGAATGGTTCACCCAGCTCGCGGCCTTGAAGAATCCAGTTCGTCGAGAACTCCATCTGTTCATGCTGCTGTGAGGCCATCGCCCTGAGGCGATCAGGAAGGCGAGGGTCGAGCATGTCGATTTTCGCGCGCGTGTCCTGCACATACCCAGGCCGAAGGGTGGCGAGGTCAAGGCCTTCGACATACCGCTTTCGAACGCCATGGTCCGCTGCCTGGTTCGAGTGATGCGTATTGGCCGGGCGCTCTACGCCAAGCAATCGCGTGACTGGCTGTTCCCGGCCGAGAGCGAAAGCGGTCACATCATCGAGCATAAAGAGAAACGCAGCGATCTGTCGAAATGGGGGAATGACCTGCGGCAGACTTTCCGCACGATCGCGCAAACCGCGGGCATTGCGGAGCTTGATGTGCATCTTCTGATGAACCACTCGATCCCGGGCGTTAACGCAGGCTACATCACACGCAACAAGTTGCTGAGCGACCATCTGCGCCAGCAGCAAGAGGCCATCTCACGCCGAATGCTCGAAGCTGGCCGTTCGATACGAAGAGAAACGACGGATCGTGCATGTGCCTGGCCCGCACTTCCGAGCCGGCGAATACTTTCTGATCTGCTGAGCAGAAAGGACTAATTTAGCTTCATACGTGTCGGGGGTTCGAGGGGAGAGCGCTACATCGCAAGACCCACTATTGAGGGGGCGCTCTTTTGCTATCGTAAGCAAGCGTGACGGCAAGTCGGGATCGGCCTCACGAGGTTGAAAACCACGACTCGTCGCAATGATGGTAGGGGCATACAAATAAACGAAATCAAATAGTTATAAGAGCCCGTGTACAATAACTGCACACGAAAGTTCTCCTTCTCTTCCATCTCCGTTTTTGCGATGGGGTGGCCGAGAGGCCTCCTAGACCTGCGACCGTCCGGCACAACGCTAAAGAAGACCTGCACAGCAGCGCGGTCCAGACGGACCTCGCTGCTGTGACGGCGCCGCCGGAGTGATCAGAAGAAGCCGAGTTTCTTCGGGCTGTAGCTGACCAGCATATTCTTGGTCTGCTGATAGTGGTCGAGCATCATCTTGTGGGTCTCGCGGCCAATGCCGGACTGCTTGTAACCGCCGAACGCGGCGTGCGCCGGATAGGCATGATAGCAGTTGGTCCAGACGCGGCCCGCCTGGATGGCGCGGCCGAAGCGGTAGCAGCGATTTGCGTCGCGGCTCCAGATGCCGGCGCCGAGGCCGTAGAGGGTGTCGTTGGCGATCAACAGCGCCTCTTCGTCATCCTTGAAGGTGGTGACCGAGACCACCGGTCCAAAGATTTCCTCCTGGAACACGCGCATCTTGTTGTGGCCCTTGAACACGGTCGGCTGGACGTAATAGCCGCCGGCAAGGTCGCCCGGAAGTTCGGCGCGGCCGCCGCCGGTCAGCACCTCGGCGCCTTCCTGACGGCCGATGTCGAAGTAGCTCAGGATCTTATCGAGCTGCTCCGAGGACGCCTGCGCGCCGAGCATGGTGGCCGGATCGAGCGGATCACCCTGCACAATCGCCTGCACGCGCTTCAGCGCCGTCTCCATGAAGCGGTCATAGATCGACTCGTGGATCAGTGCACGGCTCGGGCAGGTGCAGACCTCACCCTGGTTGAACGCGAACATGACGAAACCCTCGACCGCCTTGTCGAAGAAGTCGTCATCTTCCGCGAGCACATCCTGGAAGAAGATGTTGGGTGACTTGCCGCCGAGTTCGAGGGTTACCGGAATAAGGTTCTGGCCGGCATATTGCATGATCAGCCGGCCGGTACTCGTCTCACCAGTGAAGGCAATCTTGGCGATGCGCGGTGACGACGCCAGCGGCTTGCCGGCTTCAAGGCCGAAGCCGTTGACGATGTTCAAGACCCCTGGCGGCAGAAGATCGCCGATCAGATCGGCCCAGAGCAGGATCGAGGCCGGCGTCTGCTCGGCCGGCTTCAGCACGACGCAGTTGCCGGCGGCAATCGCGGGCGCCAGCTTCCAGCACGCCATCAGCAGCGGGAAGTTCCAGGGAATGATCTGGCCAACCACGCCAAGAGGCTCGTGAAAGTGATAGGCAACGGTGTCGTCGTCGATCTGGGAGAGGCTGCCCTCCTGGCTGCGCAGTGCGCCGGCGAAATAGCGGAAATGATCGACGGCGAGCGGCACGTCAGCGGCGGTCGTTTCGCGGATCGGCTTGCCATTGTCCCAAGTCTCGGCGAGGGCGAGGAGGTCCAGATTGTCCTCCATGCGGTCGGCGATGCGGTTGAGGATCAGCGCACGTTCGGCAACGCTGGTGCGGCCCCAGGCGTCCTTGGCGGCATGCGCGGCATCGAGCGCGGCTTCGACATCGGCCGCGTCGGAACGAGCGACCTCGCACAACAGCTGGCCGTTCACCGGCGAATGATTGTCAAAGTACCGGCCGGCGCGAGGCTCGGCCCATTTGCCGCCGATGAAGTTGCCATAGCGCTTGGCAAAGGGGACCTTGACCGCGGGCGAAAATTCTACCTTGTTCATGTCTTCCTCCCGAAGGCGACGCCGCTGGATGCGGACGTTCCGGTTGAAAGCGTTGCGGGATGGATGCCGCAATGTCAGCCCCGTCCGGGCGCCGGACCAGGCCGACCTGTCGCAAAACTGCGACAGGTCGGGGCGCGAACATCAATGTGGGCGGCGGATGCCGAACCGGGCGAGTTTGCGATGCAGTGTGGCGCGAGAGATGCCGAGGTTTTGCGCGGCTGCGGAAACGTTGCCTTCTGACCGGGCAAGCGCGCGCTGGATGGCGGAACGCTCGGCTTCCGTCAAGTCTTCCGATGCCGCCGGCGCGTCGCCCAGGAGGTCGGCGGCGGGCAATGGCTTGGCCAGGCAATCCTGCGTGATGCCAAGCGCCAGCCGCGCTGCGCGGGTCGCCCCGACCACAAGGTCGTCGGCATCGACCGCCACCAACGCGCCCGTGCTCCTGTCGGCGACCGGTGCCAGCAGGATGCGCGCTTTCGGAAACGCCATACGGAAATTGTTGGCTTCGATACGTCGGGCGGCCTCATTGACAGCCATGGCGATGAGATTGACGAAGCCCTCTGTCAGGTCGGCCCGGCAGGACGACACGTCGAGCGCGGCGCAAAGGTTGCCTAAATGATCGTAGACTGGTGCCGTGGTGCAACTGAGCAGCGTGTTGCGGGTGAAGAAATGCTGATCACGGTGGATAGTGAGTGCGCGCTGCTCAACCAGGCACGTTCCGATGCCGTTGGTGCCCTCGCTGTGTTCACTCCACACCGAGCCGGTCCACAGGCCCCAGGAATGAAAGGTCTCGTCGTCGACCGGTGCGCCACGGCGATCGACCGGGACACCATCGCGATCAGCCAGCAACACGCAGCAGCCGACACCGCCGACGGCAAGATAGAGCCTGTCGAGACTGGACTGGGCGGCAGCGAGCAGAGCCTCGACCTTCTGCCGGGCGACGCTCAATTCGATGTCCGTCAACCGCCGGGGTGACTTCTGGCCTGCAGGATCAAGCCTGTGCAACGAGGCCGAGCGCCGCCACGAAGCGACCAGCGCCGATTTTGCAGCGGCATCCGATGCGATCGATGCTTGAACACGGTCCGCATGCAATGTGGCCATGTGCCGGTCCATCCTTCCTCCCGAAGCCTGAACGCCGATAGACTTGCCCGCTGTTTCCTCAGTCTTCCAGCGGCAAAAAATATTGTCCTCCGCGCTGCTATCTTGCTCTTGGTGCCCCGCTGTCAATTGGTCTGAAGTGCTAGAACCATCCAGGAGTCGGAGCGCAGCTCATTCGCTCATCGCATGAAGCGCATCATGCCTGACGATTTCGATGCTGCGCAGGCTGAGCAGGCGGATGACGCCCTTGTCCTTCAGCCGGGTGAAGATCCGCGATACCGTCTCGATGGTGAGGCCGAGATAATCGCCGATGTCCATGCGCGACATTGGTAGTTCCACCTGCCGCAATCCGCCCTGGCGCTCCGCTATGTCGACGAGGAACGCGGCGACGCGTTCTATGGCGCTCTGGCGACCGAGCACCAGAAGGTGTTCCTGCGCTCTGGTCAACCCCTTGAGCGCCAGGGGCAGCAACTGATGGGACATATCCGCTCCAGCCGTCAGGCGGAAGACGCGGACCCCGGTGGAATTGATCGCCTCAGCAAAGAAATGGTGCGTCGTGTCGGCCTCGAAGCCGAACGTCTCTCCGGCGAGGTGAAAGGCACTGATCTGCCGGCGCCCGTCAGCAAGCAGGCGGTAGACGCGGACGGCGCCGAACTCCACCTGGTAGAAGGCTCCGGCC